>PKXT01000049.1:4954-10763 GCA_003133505.1 Acidobacteriota bacterium | reverse complement strand
AATCTGCTCGGGAGTCATCTGCAGCGCTTTCTTGAGACCTTCGTAGCCATCGTGCTGCAAATAAACGTCGAGCTTGAATGAGTTGGGAATACCAAAGCGGCGGCTGATTACCGGAACTTCGGCGGGATCGCGCGGCTTCACCGAACCGGAGGTGTACGGCGCGGGCGCGGGATGCTCGCCCCGGCGATAGGCTGCCAGGATTTCGTCCGTTTTAGCTGGCGTCAGGTTCTCGTAAAAATCGTAATTCACCTGAATGGCGGGCGCGCCGGTACATGCACCAATACATTCCACTTCTTCAAGCGAAAGCTCGCCGTCGGGGGTGACTTGCCGATGGCCAATGCCCAGCTTGTGGCTTACGTGTTCGTAAAGCTCTTTTCCGCCGCGCATCATGCACGAAACATTGGTGCAGACCTGGACGTGATTGCGGCCCGCCGGTTTGCGGCGAAGCATGGAGTAATACCCCAGTGTTTCTTCCACCTGGATGAAGTTCAATCCCAGGCGAACGGCGATTTCCTTAAGCACGTCGTCCGATAGCCACCCAAACTGCTCCTGCGCGAAAAGCATCATGGGAATCAGCGCGGAACGCTTCACCGGATAGCGCGACAGCAAGTCGTNNCAGCGGTCTACCTCTCCCAGGACGATGTCAATCGTACCGATGCACGCTACCACGTCGGAAATCAGCCTTCCCTCCACCATTTCGCGCAGCGCCTGCAAATTGACAAAGGACGGCGCTCGCATTTTTACACGATACGGCTTCGCCGAACCGTCGCTCACCACAAAATATCCCAATTCACCACGCGGTGATTCCGTGACGCTATACACTTCGCCGGGAGGAGGCGCAAAGCCTTCTGTATAAATCTTGAAGTGATAGATAAGCCCTTCAATGGATGTTTTCATTTCCTCGCGTGAGGGAGGAACAATGCCGGGCGCATCAGCGCGGAAAGGGCCATCAGCGGGAATGTTATTCATGGCTTGGCGGACGATTTTCAAGCTTTCGCGCATTTCCGCCAAGCGAACCAGATAGCGGGCGTAGCAATCGCCGGCCTGTTCGACGATCACGTTGAAATCAAACTCGTCATAGCTCGAATAGGGAAACGTCTTGCGCACGTCGTAGGAAACTCCGCTGCCCCGCAGCGAAGGGCCGGAAACGCCGATGGCGATCGCGTCCTCGGGGTTCAGGTAACCGACCCCCTGCGTGCGTGCGAGCCAGATTCGATTGCTTCGCAGCAGATCGTCATACTCGGCAAAGCGCGGGGGCAACATTTCCAGCAGGCTGGCCACGCGATCGAGCCACCCGGTGGGCGGCTCCAGAGCGAGACCGCCTACGCGAAAATAGCTGGTCATCATGCGTTGGCCGGAAACCATTTCGAACAAGCGCATAATTTCCTCGCGCTCCCGGAACGTATACAGAAAGACGCTCATCGCTCCCAAATCAATCGCGTGCGTGCCCAGCCAAACCAGATGGGAGGCTACGCGAGTCATCTCCGTAAGCAGCACGCGGATGTATTGCGCGNNTCGCAGGTTTTCTCGATGCCGGTATGCAGGTAGCCGATAATTGGCTCAGCCTTCACCACGCGCTCGCCTTCTAATTCCAATATCAGGCGCAGCACCCCATGAGTGGAGGGATGCTGCGGTCCCATATTGAGGACCATGCTTCGCGATGCGCCGGTAACGGTTTCGACGGTGACGGGCATCAGCGAGGTCCTTCGACGGGGTAATCCTTTCGCAGCGGATAGCCTTCCCATTCATCGGGCATCAGCAGGCGGCGTAGATCGGGATGGCCGGTGAATTGTATGCCGAAAAGATCGAAAGCTTCGCGTTCGTGCCAGTTCGCGCCAGACCAAACCGACGTGACCGAGGGAATCACGGGATCGCCGCCACTTAGGCGCACTTTCAACCGTATGCGTTCGCTCAATTGCAACGACAGTAGGTGATAATTCACCTCGAAACGCGGCTCCATGGGGAAGCGATCCACCGGGCTGATGTCGGAAAGAAAACTGAACTCCAATTGCGAATCCGTGCGAAGGAAGTCAGCGGTGCGGAGCAGCTGTTCGCGCGGAATCGTCAGCGTGAGCTCGCCGCGAAATTCCAGCGCTTGGGCAACCGACGCGGCATCCCATTCCTGGAGGCGGCGCACAACGATGCGGTTTGCGATAGGTTCCGAGGTCACGCTGATTCACTCTTGACGCGGGCTAGTGGTACCAGTCGAGCGCGCCTTTCTTCCACAGGTAAACGTACCCAACCAGAAGAATCGCGATGTATAGCAGCATCTCCACGAATCCAAACCAGCGCAACTGGTGGTACACGAGCGCCCAGGGATACAGGAAAATTGCCTCAATATCGAATAGGATGAAAACCATCCCCACCAGGTAAAATTGCACTGAAAACGGCTCACGGGCGTCGCCGGTGGGCAAAATGCCGCACTCATACGGCTGGTCTTTCGCGCGGCTGGCGCGATGCCGCCCCACAATCGTCGAAAGCGTCACGATGACCCCAGCCAGGCCAAGGGCAATCAGAAACTGGAGCAGAATGGGGCCGTACGCGCTGAGGTCACTTTCGTTCATTACGTTTCTGCTTTTATAATAGCGACCAGCTCGCGAATTGGTCAAATGCGCGACGTAAAAACGTACTTAGCGCCATCGGAGCACTTGTGGGAAAATTACGAATAAAACTCACGATCAACGGCGAAGTACGCGAAGTTCCCGGGGATGTGCCCGCAAAACTCCCCGGTGATGCACCCCGCGAATTGACGCTGTCGGCTTTACTCACACATCTGGAGCTTACGGCCGCACACGTGGCCGTCGAACGAAATCGCGAAATCGTTCCCCGCGACCAATGGAATGCCACCCAAATCCTGGAAGGCGACAAGCTCGAAATTGTGCATTTGGTGGGTGGAGGCTGACCTGCATTCGGCGGGTGCGCCCCCGTTTCCCTGGTAGGGTTNNGTTATTTCCGTTGCGGTGATTGTTTGGGTTCAGTTACTTCTTATCGGGCCCACAACCACCGCCCATCTTGGCGAATGTTTCGGCTTGAGCCTTTTCCATTTCCTCGCGTGATAAATCTTTCTTGTGCGTGCCAATGGACCACTTGTGCCCGTATGGGTCGGTTACCTGGCCGTAGCGGTCTCCCCAGAACGCATCCGCCAGAGGCATCACGACCGTGGCGCCGGCATCGACGGCTCGCTTGAATGCCGCATCGGCGTCGTTAACATAGATATGCAGGCTCATGCTTTGCTTGCCGCCCGCGGAACGCGGCGCGACCGATCCCCACTCCGGAAATTCATCCGCTAGCATGAGCATGGAATCCCCAATCTTAAACGCAGCGTGAATCACCTTGCCGCTGGGGCCGTCGGCCACGGCCAGAATCGTGGCGCCAAACGCCCGCTTGTAAAACTCGAGCGCCGCGCGGGCGTCATTGACGATAAGCGCCGGCGTGATGGTGTGGTATCCCTCTGGAATCGGGTTTACGGCTTCTGCCATGGAACGTCTCCTTGTTTTCTGATTTTTTCCAAAAATTTGTTTCGTGACCTATCTTGCAAAACGGTATCGCTGTGCGAACCTGACCTGCCGGACGTTCTGGTCTGATTCAGAGTCCGGCTAGAAGGTGGCCCATTTTATCGCGTTTGGTGCGAAGATAGCGCGCCGAAACGCGGCTAACCCGCGGCTGGCAGGGAACTCGCTCCACCACGCGAATTCCCGCGCGCTCCAGTTGCTCCACTTTGTCGGGATTGTTGGAAAGCAGGCGCACTTTCTTGACGCCCAGCGCCTTCAAAAGCGCCGCTGAGAAACTGTAATCGCGCGAATCGGCGTCAAAGCCCAGCGTGCGGTTCGCCTCCACCGTATCCATTCCGCCATCCTGCAATTCATAGGCGCGCAGCTTGTTCATCAAGNNAAGCCGATACCACGCCCTTCCTGAGGCAAATAAACCAGCACTCCCGCGGGCGCCATCTGAATCTCCCGGAGCGAATATTCCAGTTGCGCGCGGCAGTCGCAACGTTCCGAGGCCAGCACGTCTCCGGTCAGGCACTGGGAATGAATGCGCACCAGCGGCGCAAGCCGCCCCGTGANNTCCAGGCCCAGAATTTGGAACATGCCGAAACGCGATGGCAGTTTTGCACGTGCGATGATTCGCGCCACCGGCGTCGCAATCCGCGCCCCTGGGACCACTCTTCGCGCCGCTTCAGCGACATTCTCCCGCGCTGCCCTCTTGGTTTCTGTCTGCGAAGCTGATCTAGCCGGTTCGATGCCGCGCCGCGTCTTGGGAAGGGTCGAAAGTGTTCCTTTATTCGATGCCGGTACGCCTGATTTCTTGGGATTACGCTTAATTTTCATGGAGACGTGAATTATAGCAGCGTCCAGTCCTCGAACAGCCAGTTTGAGAACCTTGCGTAGCGGTCAGTTCGCAAATCCTCCCGTACCGCGTGACCCACTTCGCGAGCCCAAATGTGCCCAAACCCGTTTTCTTGGGGTTACTTTTTCGCTTTCATCTTTGGGTCGCCTGAACCACCTGTTTACATCGGTCCTCTCCTCCATCCTGTCATCCTGAACGTAGCTCCTAGCGGAGTGAAGGATCTGCTTTTCCCTGCAGGAAGCCTGGAACCGATATATCACTGGAGTGATTGCCATTAGCACTGGTAGTATCAGTTTGGCCTAACGATGGCTGACTCGCCCGTTGTAGTCATCGGTCTGCAATTGTGGATGCGGGTTCTTAATGAGCTGGTTTTGCGCGGCAGGGAGCGCGGACGCACCCGATGTACCTTTCGGTCCAGGATGTTTTCTTCACGTTGCTAGTGAAGGTGGGGTGGGCGGCCTCCTTGGCGGCGCTCATGGCGCGTTCGGGCACCTTCCGGCGCATCCTCTTCACCGAAAACCGCGATTCAGACCAGAAAGTACAACTCCTGCTTTTCTTTACCCCTCCCCTGGCCCTGGGAGTTATGATGCGCCTGGCGGGATATCGCTTCGCCGACCTGATGGTGGAGGGTTCCATCGTTATGGGCCTCCTGGGAGGCCGCATGGTCGGCCTGCTCGGCGGCTCGATCATCAGCTTGCCCGCGTTCATGCACCACGAGTGGCTATCCTCTCCCCTCGCCGCCTCGATTGGATTGCTAGCCGGCATGGTCCGCGAGATTATCCCCAATAAGGAAGACATCTGGGATTTCGGTCCGTTCCTGTTTCTCAATATTCCAGCATCCATCGTGCGCCTGCTGCGCGACCGCCGTTTCAACTGGGCCATGCTCCCGCTGGGCGCATGTACGGTTTTTGAGCTGGGCCATATCATTCTGGCCGATACCATGCCTTCCCGATGGCTGTTTTCCATTGCTCCCGCCAATGGATGGCTCGTGCTCCTGATGTTATTGGCCAGCATCATGGCTGTGGCCCTTCCCATCAAAATTTGGAATAGCACCCGCGTGGAAATGAATCTGGAGCAGAATCAGCAGCTTTTGCTCAAAGCCCGCATGGATGCGCTTTCCGCGCAAATCAACCCGCATTTCCTGTTCAACACGCTCAATACCGTTTCCTCGCTGATTCGCTACGATCCCGACCAAGCCCGCATCGTGGTCATCAAGCTATCCAGCATCCTTCGCCGCCTGCTGCGCAAGCATGAGACCTTCGTCCCTCTTCGCGACGAGCTTACCTTCATGGACGATTACCTCGATATCGAAGTGGCCCGCTTCGGCCACGACAAGCTGCAAATCTTCAAGGAGATTGAGCCCGACGCGCTCGACGCCTTCGTTCCCAGCATGTTGCTCCAGCCCATTGTCGAAAACGCCCTCAAGCACGGACTGTCGCCGAAACTGGAAGGCGGACAT
>PKXT01000049.1:0-4940 GCA_003133505.1 Acidobacteriota bacterium | reverse complement strand
CGAGAGGGAACCCAGGTACACATCGAAGTCCCCGAACTGGTCTCCGCCGCTGCGGGCTAAAGGCCCAATTCCAGATTTTTCCGCGTGATAGATATTTCAGGCGTGATTACGAGAATGATTTTGATCTTATTTTTCCGCTGTCTCTTGAGAGTGAAGTAGACTTCAAGCCAAACTGCTCTGAGTTGGTATTTGGAGAGCCCGTTACCGGTATCGTGCCCAGGTTTGAGATTGGGTATGAGGAAGTCTTAGTTATATACGATTTTGTTCGAAATGAAGTGCTCCTCGAATTCGAGAAATTCCTGCCAAAGTCTGCATCGCCTCCCATTTTGCAGGGGAGTGGCACATCCCGCTGAGACTTCAAGCCAGTATGGTAAACAAGTAGCTGAATACACGTCTCTACTCACGATTGAAGGACAGTCATAATTCTGCAATTCTTAACCAGTGAATGGCAGTGTCATCGCCAAAACTCCACGGACCGGGGTCACGCTGGTATCGAAACTAAATCGAGGGAAAAGTGGAAGAAACTGAGATCGCCAAATTACCTTATCCGGCCGTGGGGGTGACCTGAGTAGAATATGGAGTAGCCGAACACTGGCGAACGCATGGAGAATATGAGAGAGCAGTTAATCGCTACAGCGCTGCAGTCGTAATCACGGAAGGCAAGTGGAATCAGCAAGTTCCAGGATTCTAATCGGCGCAAAATGTTTCATTTCAGCGTGAATCCTGCTCCAAGATGCGGCGGTAGAAGGCTTCGTAGCGCGGAATAATATCCGAGGCGCAGTATTTTTGCCGCGCGTGAATGCGCGCCAGCTCTCCCATCGAGCGGCCGCGATCTTTGCGAGTGAGAATGTCCAGCGCGAAACCTGAGGCAGCTTCCACGTCGCGCGGCGGAGCCAGGTAACCGTCTTCGCCGTGGGTTATCACCTCCGGCAATCCGCCCACGTTGGACGCGATCACCGGAACCTCGCAGGCCANNCAGGCCATCGCTTCGAGCGCGGCCAATCCAAACGATTCCAGGTCCGACGGCAACAGGAACAGGTCGGCGGCTGACAGCTTTTCCTGGACGGTATCCTGCTTCCCCAGAAAGTGAACGTCGCACGACAACCCCTTCTGCCGCACCAGGTATTCCGCCGCGCCGCGCTCCGGTCCGTCGCCAATCATTACCAGCTTGGCGGGCATCTTCGCGCGGACCGCGGCGAAAATCTCAATCACATCGGTGATGCGTTTCACCGGACGGAAATTCGAAAGGTGCATCAGGATTGGTTCGCCGCCCGGCGCCCATCGCTCGCGCAGACAGGTGGAATCGCCCCGCGTGTAAAGATCGCAATTCACGAAATTGGGAATCACTTCGATTTCATGTTGTACATGAAATTCCGCGTACGTCGTGTTGCGCAGATAATTGGAAATGGCCGTGACGCCATCGCTCTTCTCAATGGAAAAGCGCGTGATGGGCAAATAGCTGCGGTCGCTTCCCACCAGCGTAATATCCGTGCCGTGCAGAGTAGTGATAAACGGCAGGGGGCGCGGCTCGAACATGGACCGCGCCAGCAGCGCGCTGACCGAGTGGGGAATCGCGTAATGCACATGCAGAAGATCGAGCGATTGCTCCTCCGCTACTTCCGCCATCTTCGATGCGAGCGCCAGAGTGTAGGGAGGGTGATCGAAGAGAGGATAGCTGGCCGCTTCGACTTCATGGAAATGCAGCCGTTCGCTGGTGGAATTCAATCGAATGGGCATCGCATAGGTGATGAAGTGGACGTCATGCCCGCGCGCCGCCAGCTCCATTCCCAGCTCCGTAGCTACGACACCCGATCCGCCGTAGGTCGGATAACAAGTGATGCCAATCTTCATGCTCTGCCTCCACGTATTTCAGGCGCTTCCGCCGAGCCGCCGTCATTCCCGCCAACGCCGCGAACCACCCGCCACAGCATGGTCATCCCCGTGAAGGCGGGGATCCTCTTCCGGGCCCCGAAGACACTCAGAATCCCGATGAACGATTCGCGTTTTCCAGGATGCCACAGAGGCTCATGATGTTGGACGCGACAAGGGTGCTTGCGATTCAAAGCATTTACTGGCCGCGACCAGCGCGAGAACTGCGGCGATTTACGGGAATGAACGGAGGGGGGGCTTTCCACGATGCCCGTCTGGCGGCGAAATGAGCGGCTAGCCGGTCGCGCCGCCCAAGGCNNAAGGCGGCCTCTTCTCCATCTTTGTAAATGTACTTGATGGCGTGCTTGTAAACGAGGACATTGGGATTGCCAATGCGCGTCAGTTTGATGCAATCGCGGTCGTACCATTCCAAGATGCCGCGCAATACTTCGCCATCGGTGAGGATTACGGCGACGGCGGTGCGGGCCTGCATCTGCTTCACAAAGTAAAAGCTCTCCGCGAAGGTTTGCTCGGGCGGTACGGGTTTCTTGCGGGGCGCTGTGGCCGCGCTCTGAGATGGAGACGATCCCTGCCCTTGCCGCGGCGCGTATGATTCCTTCGGCTCGATGAGCGATGGACGGAATAACTTTCGGTTCACGATCAAGACTCCTTACCGCGGAAAAAATACCAGGCTAAAGCCGTATCGATGGTCCAGTCGAAGGTGCTCGACGGGAAAACGAACATCCGTCACTCTTCGCGTACATTTGTGGACGCCAGCGTGACCGCCCACGCGTCCAGACCCAATTGCCGTCCGACGTTGCGGCGCAATCCGCTTTCCAGGCGGTCCAATTCCGCGGTCGCTCGCTGAATCCACCCGACGTTCAGCCGCTTGCCCAATTCTTCCAGGCCGGGCCGCAAATCGGGATTGCGAAGAGGGCCGGATTTTGAAGACAGGACGATGGCCAGCAGGTCAGTGAGCAAACTATAGAACACTTCCAGCTTGTTTTCAAAACTCGTTTCCTCGTTCTTCACCATTTGCGCGGAGGCGGAAAACACCGGAGCGAACTTTTGACCTTGTATCGCTTTACTCAGGAAGGCCAGTGCGTTGGCACGCAACTGCCGCGACTGCTCCAGATCAATAGCCAGGGCAATACCGGGCGAACCTGCGGAAAGCTGGGCGATTATTTTCGCGTCCTTTGGGGTAATATCGGCGCGTTCCTTCAGCAGCAATTCGACGTCAGCATGGGGAACAGGCGCGAAGTGAAAGGAAATACAACGCGAGCGAATCGTGGAGGGCATCGCGTCCGGCCGGGTGGCCACCAGCACCATCGTCGTGGTGGGCGGCGCTTCCTCCAATGCTTTGAGCAAAATATCCGCCTCGGCCCAGCGAACCGTGTCCGCGCCATCAATTAAAAATACGCGCCGCCGCGCCTGGGGCATGAAGTTGCCGGCGCGCTGAATGGCCCGCAACTGCCCCGCGCGAATTAAGGGACGAGCGACGGGAGTTCGCAAGCGCACGGGGTCGGGAACGATAGCCCATACATCCTGGTGAGCCTGCAGGATGAGCGGCGTGCGTTCCACGGTCGCGGCATCGGCGCTTTCACCGCGTTCCGCCAAACCGCGCGACACCATGGCATCAAGATCAGCGAAGGTGGCAATGCGCTGGCAAGTGTCGCATTCGCCACAGAAGTCATCGTGCGATCGTTCGCAATTCGCGGCTTGGGCGAACATGCGAGCGAGGGTGAACTTGCCCGTTCCGCGCGGCCCGGTGAATAGGATAGCGCTGGGTACACGGTCGTTGCGAAGCATGTTGCGAATCGCGCTAACAATTCGTTGATTGCCGAGATATTGGTCGAATCCCATGGCTAGCTCTTGGTATGTGGAGCAGTGACGTGGGGCCAAGGTTGTGAAGCGGTGTCTTGTGAAGGTGGGGCTTGCGAAGAAAACATTTGCGCATCCACGGCAGCAAGCACTTTACGGTGGATATCCTCTGGGCTTCGTGCTGTTCCATCCGAATTAGCACATTCCACAATCACCCAGTGGGGTTGAGTGGCCAGCGCGTCATACATCCGCGCGGCATCTGCCATGTGGGCCAAATTTGCTTCGTGCAGATCTTTCGACCGTGACGGATCATTGGCGGCGCGGCCACTGGCCCGCGTTTGCCCTTCTCCGGCTGGGATGCGCAGATAAATCACCAAGTCTTCAACGGGAAGCGCATAGATTTCATATTCCAATTTGCGAAGCCACGTCAGAAATTCATCGCGCTTTTCGGGCGCTACGCGCGCGCCCTGGTGCGCCAGGTTGGACGCAACATATCTGTCAGCAAGCACGATTTTCTCGTCGTGAAGCGCGGATTCGATACTCGGCTTAGCTTCCAGACGATCTCCCGCGTAAAGCAGAGCGGAAAAATGCGGATCCACGGCTGCGAGCGGGCCAAATTCTCCGTGCAAATAACGCCCCGCCATGGAACCAAAGAATCCGTCATAACGCGGAAAGCTCATTTTCTGGCACGCGACTCCGCGCCGCGCCAGCGCCCGGGACAAAAGCCGAAGCTGTGTGCGTTTACCCGCACCGTCAATCCCTTCCAGTGCTATGAATTTTCCGCGCGCGGGCATAATGTTGCGCCAGTCTAGCACAGGCCGCCAACTGGATTCGCCCCGCCGCCGGAATGGTCGCGCGCCGCGCGCCATTGCTCGTTCGCGTCGTCTCTATCGTGCGCTTCGGTCACTTGGCCCCGCGCAACTTTGTCATCCTCGCGAAAGCGGAGAACCAGTCCCGCCGTTGCGGCACGATTACCGCGCCCCTGGGAAAGGATCCCGTGCTAGAGTTCGCGCGTGAACGGTTTAGAAGCAGCGCAACCAGACGCGAGCTCATGGACGGAGCGCGTGGCGGCCAATGTGTCGCAAATTCGCGAGCGAATCGCTGGNNGCGCGATCCGGGCGAGGCTACCCTGGTCGCGGTGTCGAAAACTGTTCCCGCGGAAGCGATTCGCGCGGCGTATACAGCGGGCGTGCGGCATTTTGGAGAGAACCGCGTGCAGGAGTGGGAGTCCAAGCGCGCCGCCTTGGAAG
>PKXT01000155.1 GCA_003133505.1 Acidobacteriota bacterium | reverse complement strand
CATGATCCGTCCAGCGAGCGCGGCTGGTCATGATCAAATCTTCCCCACCAAACCATTGAAAATCATCTCCACCGCCAGGGCGAAAATAATGATGCTGAAAACGATTCGCAGCAGTTTGGTTTTAGTCTTCACCAGCACGCTCGCGCCAATCAGCGAGCCAGCCAATACACCGAGCATTACCGGCATAGCCAGTCCGGGATCAATGTAGCCCCGTCGCAGATAGACACCCGCGCTGGCCGCGGCCGTTACTCCAATCATGAAATTACTGGTGGTGGTGGAGACCTTGAAAGGGATGCGCATGGCCTGGTCCATGGCCAGCACCTTTACCGCGCCAGAGCCGATCCCGAGCAATCCGGAAAGCGTCCCCGCGCCGAACATCAGGCTGAATCCCAGCGGCACGCGATAGACAAAATAGCTGCGCTCGCCAGCGGTGTCCGGGAACGTTCCGTTCAGCTTGAGGCGAGTCGCCAATGGATCGGGCGTTTGCACGATCGAATCGCGCGGGCGTGTGCGCACCGAGACGTAGGCGGAATACATCAGCACCATGCCAAAAATAACAGCAATTGCGGCGGTGGGAACTCTCGTGGCCAGGAACGCTCCGGCGAGGGCACCGATGGTGGTGGCGATTTCCAGAAACATTCCGATGCGAATGTTGGAAAACCCCTCTTTCACATAGGCTGCCGCCGCGCCCGACGACGTGGCAATCACGGAGACTAGCGACGCGCCAATGGCGTAGCGAATGTCCACCTTGAAAAGGATGGTGAGCAGCGGAACGAGCACCACGCCACCGCCCAGACCGGTAAGTGAACCCAGAAAGCCAGCGGCCAGTGAGACCAACGCCACTAGAAATGTGAACAGGAACACATTCATGGTCGTATAGTAGCAGCCGTTTGCGGCCCTGCGCTCATTCTGTGGCGGAGCGAGGCGCTAGGAACAAGAACAGATTCCTGGTCCATCGCGGCAGAGTGGGGATGACTCGCATTTTGGGGTGTCACGAGCGGATCATGGGCGCGGGACGGCTGGCAAAGGTGTATCCTACTCAGCATAATTAAGAAATTACCTTTACTGCTTGAGGTGAAACGTGTCACACCCGCGCATTCTATCCACGCGGCCGCTTTTTGAAGCCGCGCGCCAATTGCTGGACCAACATTGTGACGCGGAATATTGGACTGTCCCCGAACGCATTCCCCGCACGGATTTGCTGGCCCGCGTGGCTGACAAGGAAGGGCTGGTGTGCCTCCTGACCGAAAAGGTTGATGATGAATTGCTGAATGCGGCGCCGCATTTGCGCATTGCCTCCACAGTCTCGGTCGGTTATGACCATCTGGACGTTGCCGCATGCACGCGGCATGGCGTGGCCGCCACCAATACACCTGGTATTTTGGACGCAACCACGGCGGACTTTGCATGGACGCTGCTTATGGCCATCGCGCGACGTGTGGTTGAAGGGAACGACTGGATTCGCTCTGGCACATGGAATGGCTGGGATCTTGATCAGCTTTGCGGCTCGGATGTACATGGAAAAACGCTCGGTATTCTTGGCTTTGGCCGGATCGGGCGGGAAATTGCGCGGCGCGCCATTGGTTTTCAGATGCGCATCCTCTACAGCGATGCATTTCGCGCAACCGAGGAAATGGAACGCGAGCTTCACGCGGAGTTTGTAACTCGTGATCAACTGCTGGCGGAGTCCGATTTTATCACGCTGCATGTGCCCCTTCTTCCTGAAACCCGGCATCTGATTTCCACCGCCGCGCTCTCGAAAATGAAGCCCACGTCGTATTTGATCAACACTTCTCGCGGGCCTGTGGTGGATGAAGCAGCTCTGGCAACGGCATTGGACGCTGGGAAGATCGCGGGAGCCGNNTCTGCTCAATCGGGGCAATGTGATTTTGACGCCGCACATCGCCAGCGCTTCAATTGAGACGCGCACAAAGATGGCTGTAATGGCGGCGGAAAACATCATGGCCATGCTGACTGGAAAGCGTCCGCCAAATATTCTCAACCCTGAAGTGCTCAGCAAGACATAATTGCCAACGTGACAGTTCACGAAGAAATGCGTGGCAAGGCCGCCGCGCGGCACATTTTCGAGCGGACACTCGCGGCCATTGACGTGACTGATGCCCTGGCTCGATGCATATCGCGGGCAGGCGACAGCATCCGATGCGGCGATACCGTCACGAACCTGAGTGAGTTTCGCCGCATTCTGGCGATCGCTATTGGCAAGGCCGCCGCGCCCATGGCAGACGCGTTATGCGCAAGCCTCGCGCCGGATTTTCGCGCTGAGGGAATCCTTGTCGCGCCGTCTTTACCGATTACGCCGCCGCCGGAATGGAACGTCTTCGTTGGCGGACATCCCATCCCCACCGATGTTAGTTTCCTGGCGGGCCGCGCCATTTTTGATGAGTTGGCGAAAGCGGACGAACATACGCTGATTATTTTTCTGTTGTCGGGGGGCGGGTCAGCTCTTGCGGAGTGCCCGCTCGATAGCAGTATCTCGCCGGGGGATTTTCAGCAATTGCATAGCGCGCTGGTTACGTGCGGCGCACCTATTGAAGAGATCAACATCGTTCGGCGGCATTTGTCAGCGTTGAAGGGTGGACGCATGGCCGCATTGGCACCATCCGCCGTGAAATTCACCTACGCTATTTCCGATGTGCCCGCCGGCCATGAAACGGCGCTCGCTTCGGGGCCTACATTGCCCGATCCCACGACTATCGCCGATGCCCAGCGCGTGATCGAAAGACTTAACCTGTGGGGCGCACTCCCGCAATCAACAATCACTTTGTTTGGTGGCAATTCCCTTCCTGAAACGCCAAAGCCGGGCGATGCCGCATTTGCGCGCTCCGCTTTTCAGTTGATCCTTGGGCCACACGATCTGATTCACGCCGCGCATCACGCGTCGGAAAGCGCGGGGTATGTAACCCTATGCGACGATTCCACCGACGGATGGCCGCTGGAAAAGGCAGCCCAACACTTGCTGGCTCAATTGGCAAGCGTGCGCGCCGCTAATCCAGCGCGGAAAGTTTGCGTGATATCGGGCGGAGAGGTGAGCAGCGCGGTTAGCGGGAACGGCCGGGGAGGACGCAATTCGGCGTTCGTTCTGGCCTGTGTGGAGAAAATTGCCGGTGCGCCGATTACTGTGCTCAGCGCGGGGACAGACGGAGTCGACGGCAACAGTCCCGCGGCCGGTGCGGTCGCCGATGGCGAAACCTTAACGCGCGCTCAAAGCGCGGGATTGTCGCCGAGTGACTTCGATCAACGAAGCGATGCCTTCACGTTTTTCGAGCGCTTGGGCGACACAATTATGACTGGCCCCACCGGCAACAACTTGCGCGATCTCCGTATCCTGCTGGCGGAATAGGCCGGTCGGTCTACAAGGTGCCATGTTGGCAACTCCGCTTTAGAACACCAGGTGCCATCAATTCGGCCGGGGCGCGGTTGGCTCCAGTTTTTTCATGCGATCGTTGAGTTCGGTCATTTGCTGATGAAGGGCCTCAATGGCCTTCATCAGCTTTTCATTGGAGGCGTTACGCGCGCCATCTCCGGCGGCCGGGCTGCCACCCGCTCCCGCACTGCCGGCGCCACTAACCATGTTTGTGACCGTAGGCGTGGGAGCGCCGCTCTTCAATTGCTGGACCATGCGCCCGATGAATGGCCTCATGCCGATGGATAGCGAAGGGCTCTTTTGCAGCGNNCGAGCGGGGGCACTGCGTCCTGATCGCCGCGAGCGACCAGCGCCTGGAGCGTCGCGCGCTGAACGTCAACATGCTGCTCGTCCAGATAGCCAATGAGGGTCTTGGTGATGTCCTTATTATTCCGATCCAACTGGCCAAGAGAAGAAATCGCGGCGGCGCGCGCGGGTATCGGCTTGCCGGGAGCGGCCCAGGTCAGAAGGATTGGAGTCGCCTTTTCATCACCCAGTGGACCATACGCGCGCAGGGCCGCGTTGCGCATAATGTCGTCAGGCGATTGAGAATTCAGGGCATCCTGCAGGGCGTCGAATGTCCCCGGAACTTTCATTTCGGCCATCGCGGCCAAAGCCGCGGCTCGCACATGCCAGGATTTGTCGTTGGCGGCAAATGCGGGAAAAAGCGGCGCAATTTTGGGATTACCCGGGAAATGACCGAGTTGTTCGATGGCGGCCTGCCGCACCCAGGCCTGCTTGGTGGCCAGCGATGCCATTACCCCGTATTGCGCGGCCTTTTCACGAATGCGCCCCAAGGATTGAATGGCTTCGACGCGTACGCCCCAGAACGGGTCAGACTTGGCGACCTCGGCGAGGGCTTTCACAACGGCGGGATTATCTTTGAAATCGCCGAGGGCGGTGGCGGCATCAGCGCGGTCGGACACGCTGGTTGCATGAGCAAGCTGATACATCCACTCGTCCGCGGATTTATCCCAATCCACTGACTTCAAAATCTTATTGCCCTTATCAAAAAGCACCATCAGCGGCGCACCGTCCACGGGAAACGTGAAGTTTTCGTCGGCCTTGCTGAGATTGACGGGGAAACTTTTGGCGCCGGAAGCGGTAGTGACTTCGATTTCGACCGGCACGTGGAACAGGCCGACGTGACCTTTCACTTCCTGAGTCTGCAGAATTTCAAGCTTCAACTGATGGGCGGCATCGTCATATTGCTCGGTAATTTGAAATTTGGGCGCGCCCGCGCCAAACACCCACTCATGAAAAAATTCATCCACGCCCTGGCCGCTGGAGTCTTCGATGGCTTTCACCAGGTCGGCGGTGGCGACATTCTTGTAGCGATTGGTTTCCAGGTAGACGTGCAAACTGCGGAAGAAGGGTTCGTCTCCGAGCTTTTCGCGTAACATGCGAAGAACCCAACTTCCCTTGTTATAAATGTTTCCAGCGCTGGAAAGCGAGTCGGTCAAATCGTAATTGACGATTGGCGTGCTGAATAGCCGCTCCTGGCGCATCCAATCGCGCGAATCGCGCCAGTATTCATACTCGACCGCATCTTTGCCGTAATGCGATTCGTTCCAATAATGCTCGAAATAGGTGGCAAAGCCTTCATTGAGCCACAAATCAGCCCAGCCCTTGCAGGTGACCAGATCTCCGAACCACTGATGGGCCATCTCGTGCGAGATAAGCCCATCTGACCCTTCAGGCGTATCCCCGACAAACGCCGGATTTACCAGGCCACGCGTGGTAAGGGTGGTGGCGCTGGCATTTTCCATCCCGCCGACTACAAAATCGTCCACCGCCGACTGCGCATATTTCGCCCAGGGATACCGCACGCCGAGGCGATCAGAAAACGCGGTAAGCATGTCGGGAGTTCGCGCAAATGTGGAGTCGAAATCGGCGGATTGGCCGCGAGGTACAAGATACTGAAGCGGCATGCCGGTCCAATCTCCCTTTTTCTCGTCGAACTGTCCGGCAACAACGGAAATCAGGTAGGTGGCAATTGGCTCGGATTGCATCCAGTCCCAAGTTTTCGAGCCATCGGCTTCTGTCTTAACGCCGACCAGTTTGCCATTGGAAACGGTGACCCATTCGGCTGGAACAGTGAGAATCATTTCGCTGGAGGTGCGATTATTGGGATAGTCGTAGATGGGAATATAGAAGTGCGTGTCCTCATCTTCGCCCTGTGACCAGATTTCCTGAGGCTGATTGGGATAATTCGCATCCGGCAAAATGAAATATAAGCCTTTCTTCGGCTGGCCATGGTAATGAATGTCCACGACGTGCTTTTCGCCGGCGTGGGCTGCGCGAGGTAGAGGCACGCTAACCTGATCTTCGGTTACCTTCGGAGTGACGGGTTTGCCGTCAAGGGTAACGCTGTCAATCACCAGGGCGGAGGAATCGAACGACAGAGAGGTAATGCCCTCCTGCAAGACGGAAAGGGTGTGGGTGACTTCGCCATTTACCCCGTGTGCCCCCAGATCAAACGACAGGTGTGTTTTCACATTTTCCAGCTTATATTCGCGGGTTCGCGCATAAGGGCTGACGGCGCCCGCAATATGTGGCATCGCCAACACTACCGTGACAAGAGCCAGGGCGAGTCCCGCCATCCGCCGTTGGCGCTCACAGGCGGTCAATCGAGGCTTCGAAATAGCTCTTGGGAAATGCGTAACAAGGCTCGAAGGCCTGACCGGGAAAGACGTATCCATCACTTCCTCCACATGCAATTATCGCTAAGGATCCAAAATGCAGCCCCTGCCATTCCGGAATTGCCGCGCAGTCCTTCCGTGCCCTAAGATGCCAATGTGCTGGCGGATATGCGGCTAATTCACATGCGAAACGAAACGCTAATAATCATCGCCGGAGTAGTGCTATTCATGCAACTGCCCCTGCCGTTGTATTGGTTCATACTGCATCCTAACACCCAGGCGTGGCGGCGACACAAACGTGCGGCATACCTCACCGCGGCGTTAACGGCATGGGGATTCGGTGCGGTCTTTCTTTTCCTCATGCGACAGCGGCTGTATGCGCCGGCGGATTCTCTTCTTCGCAGCCTCGGTGGCGTTGCCCTGATTTTTGCCGAGATTTACCTGTTTCAGCGTTCTGCGAAAGGTCTTGGGTATAAGCGTTTGGTAGGGGAATGCGAACTGTCAGGCACCGGTGAGATCGTCGATCGCGGTATCTACGCTCGCCTTCGTAACCCGCGTTATGCGGGCAGTTTTTTGGCAATCATCGGCGCGTGCCTGGTCGGCGGGACTCACTGGATGTGGATAACTGCGGTAATTTGGGCAGCCTTGATGTTTGCGGCGATTCTGCTGGAGGAACGGGAAATGCGGGTGCGATTTGGCGCCGCCTATAATGACTACTGCCAGCGCGTACCGAGGTTTTTCCCGCGATTTTCGTCGTCTTGCTTGGAGGCCTGCGCCTCTGTCCCAAGAAACCGGTCATGAAGCCGCTGGGTGCCGCGTCAGTAATCGTCGGCTCCTACAACGACCTCGACATATTGCCATCCACGCTCGCGGCGTTGGCGGTGCAAAGCCACCGCGATTTTGAAATCGTAATTGCCGATGACGGCTCCGCGCAGGACTATGCTCCCGTATTGCGAGATTGGGCGGGGAAATTCGTCCACGGCATTCGGCACGTATGGCACGAAGATCGCGGCTTCCGCAGAGCTCGCATTCTGAATCGCGCGATTCATGTCAGCCGCTTCGACACGCTGATTTTCATGGATACCGACTGCCTGCCGCACGAACGCTTCGTGGAAAATCACGTTCGATTCGTGGGCCCGGGCGTGGGAGTGACCGGGCGACGCACGCACGTGAGCCGTGACGCAATACCATCGCCATCGCAAATTTTGGAGCGCGGGCTGGGATTCTCTCCGGCACGGTTGCTATGGCTACGGTTGCGTGGACGCGCGCGGGTTATCGAACACGGAATCGTCACGCCGTTTCTGTATGAAGCCGCTTATAACGCGCTGTTGGGCGCCAATCACTCCGTGTTGCGAACGGACGTGGCTACTGTGAACGGCTACAATGAGCAATACGTGGGTTACGGCTGGGAGGATTGCGACTTCGAACTGCGCTTGCAGCGCGCTGGCGTCCGCTTTCGCAACTTGCGGAATAAGGTCGTCCAATATCATCTGATTCATTCGCAGCGAAGCGAGGAAAACAACCGTAATTTGAAACTTTTTGAGCACGCTAAGAATCACGGCGTGGTACGCTCTCCGCTCGGACTTTCCGAGATACAGTCCGGCGACTTTCGCACCGCGAACTTCGGAGATTAGTCCGGCATTCTAAACACGCGGCGCAATGCGATAATACCAATCTCTACCTTGGCGGAGGGGGCACGTCATGAAATTCACTAAATTCGCACCGTTGCTACTGGCTCTTTTCGCACTACCCGCGCGGGAGCAAATTGGAAAGAGCGTCAACCTCCCCGCTGGCTCGCCGGAGGACAAAGCCATCACCGCGATTGTTACCGCGAACGATCCGGCTCAGAAGATCACTCTGCTCGACCAGTTCATGAAAGACTATGGTGCCAAACCAGATCTCGCGCTGCTGGCTGAAACTTTGTATGCGAATGCCTATCTGCAGGCAAAGGACTACCAACAGGCCATCGAGCATGGCGAGAAGGTGTTGGCCGCCGATCCCAATAATTTCGCGACCGCCATTAATCTGGTTCGCGCCGCGGCGGGAAAGCCCGATGCGGCGAAAGCCTTCGATTTTGCCGACCAAGCGGTGGCGATTGTGGCCCGTTACAAGACCGCTCCGCCACCTGCGGGCAGTTCCCCGCAATCATGGGCTGCCCAGCAGTCTGACACGTTGAAGAGCGCGCAAGAGGATATTGCGTCCATACAATACGACCTGTTCACGGTAACTTCTCAAGTGGCGGACGGCGCCCAACGAGCCAGTCAATTCGAGCGATTCCTGAAAAGCTATCCCGATTCCACTTATGCGCCAAACGCCCGCGAGGGCGCAGCTTTCGCGTACCAACAGGGACAGGACTTCCCGAAAATGCTGGAGGCGGCACAGCAAGTGCTGGCCAAGGACCCCGCGAACGTGAGTATGCTCCTGCTGCTTGCCGACTATTACAGTGGAGAGGGCAAGCAACTCGATGAAGCCGCGGCGGATGCGCAGAAAGCCTTGGACACGCTTGGAAACGCCGCGAAGCCGGCGCAAATCAGCCAGGCCGATTGGGACAAACAGGTTGCTCTGCAAAAAGGGATTGCCTATTCGGCGATAGGCCAAATTGACGTAATCAAGACCAGGAATGCGGCGGCCGTCGAAGCATTCAAGCGAGCGAATCCGCTGCTGGAGTCCAACACATATTACTACGCCCGAAACCTTTACCGGCTGGGCTTTACCCTGGCCAAGATGCAGCAGACCGCCGACGCGCGCACCTACTTGGAGCAGGCTATGAAGATTGATAGTCCGTTTCGTGCCTTGGCGCAACGAACGCTGGCGAAGCTGAATGGTGCCGGGCCAAAGACTACTCGGCGGCAGAATTAAAGGGAGCTTCGATGATGACGGCGGTTCTATGGTGGATCATTTCGTCCCTGCATACTGCGGCAGCCACTGGAGGGAATATAGCTCCATCCACTGCGAATAGGCCCATTCCGCAAACGCCACCTAATTTCTCCACAAGTTCGCGGGGAAACCCGGTACAGGCAGTGACCGTCGCCCAACTCACAAATTTAGTGCTGGAGAACCAGTACCTTGACCTTGAGGGTGCGCTCAAAGCGTCCGCGGATATTCCTCCCGTGGCGCGGGCTTTTTTTGAAGGCGTGCTGGCCAATCGCGAAAATCGAACCACGGATTCCCTGCGCGAATTGGAACTGGCGCTGGCTGACTATGCTGAACCGCTCGCCCCAGACCTGCAGACAATTGCACTTCGGACGCTGGCCGACAACTATACAAAGGCCTTCCGGTACGGCGATGCAGCCGACACGTATTCGCGTTTGTTGAAGATTAATAATTCGTCGCTGACCGAATCGGACAGGAAAATCCTGGATGGATCGCGTCAGACTATGGAACTACTCAGAAACGCACCGCTGCAAACGGTGGTTTTTCATAGCCCGTTCCAGCTTCCCACAAAGCAAAATGCGCTGGGACTGGCTGAGGTACAACTCTCCGTTGGCGGGCAGCAACAATCGTGGATTTTGAATACATGGGCAGGCCAGTCTCTTGTAACGGTAAGCCTGGCCCACCGCCTGGGACTGACCGTCACGCAAGCCACAGCGCCTCTAGCGGGGCCGGGAGGCAAAATAGTTTCGGCACATGCCGCGGTGATTCCGGAACTGAAAGTGGGCACTGCTACCTTCCGCCACATGGCGGTGTTGGTGGTCGAAGATCAGGACTTCTACATTCCACAGGCTAAGTTCCAGTTTAACGCCATCCTGGGCTATCCGGCGCTCTCGGCGCTGGGCAGCGTTACTCTATATAGCGATGGGGGCCTGGGGGCCCGTAAGCCTCTCGCGTCAGAAAAACTTCGCGGCTCTCAAATGATGGTCGCGGGTCTCACTCCCCTGGTGGCTGTGACAATCGAACACGCTCGGCGGTTGTTTTTGCTGGATACGGGCACGCAACGCACCTATCTATGCGAGCGCTACTGGCAGGAGCATAAAAACGAACTCGTGGGACAACAGCCTCATGATTTAAGAATAGGCGGCGAGCAAGCAGTTCCGGCATATACAGCCGGGAGCGTAGCTATAGACGTGGGCGGCGTTCCCGTAACGCTGAAAAGTGTCAGTGTCCTAAGCAAGCCAACGGCGACGGGCGGCGATAATTATTACGGAGTGTTGGGGCAAGATGTCATGAAACTCTTTGGCAGTTGTACTCTGGACTTCCACGACATGCGTTACGTTTGCAAGCGTGGCGCCGCCCCCGTGAAGAAAGCCGGCGGCGATGCCGACGATGACGATGACTAGCGCCGGAAAATGCGAGCGTCCAAGTGGCGAGTAACCATCACCGGCCGATTCCTCAGTGACTGGTTATTGAGTCGGCATTTCATGCGCTCCAAACTCGCGTTTCCCTGCTGTCCAAGCGCACAGCACATTGGCAATTACTTGACACCGGGAATACGTCGCCTTTCATCAACCCGAGCCATTAGTTTTTGGGCGTCGAACGGGGCTTTTACCTTCACATCGTTGTCGAAGAATACAAAGACGTCCCGCGCGGGCAGTTTGGCGCCCGGCTCGTCTACGGCGCGCTCGGCATCGGAGGGTTCATCGCCACCAGACCACGCAGTTACTCGAGCCGCCCAGTCATCCAGCGCATTATCGTCATACCCGCTGGCATAAAGGACCTCCGAGCCGTGCAAGCGGCAATAGATGAAATCGGATGTCACGTCCATAAGCCGCGGCCATTCCACGGTATCGGCGCAGACCAACGCGACATCGTATTGGCGAAGCATGGAGATGAACTCGGGGCTGACGAAACTCGCGTGCCGAATCTCAATCGCGTGACGCAAGGGGCGATCCTCGGTCTTCATCGAAGACCGGCCGCTCATGAACTTGTCATGTCGCCGGGCCAGGACCGCCGCCGCGTCCGTGGAGTGTGGAAGCAATTTTAGGAACGGTTCCATGCGGGCGGCGTCGAATTTAAAATTTGGCGGGAACTGCCACAGGATCGGACCGAGCTTGGAGCCAAGGTTCAGCAATCCCGAAGCGAGGAAATTGGCCAAGGGCGCCTTGACCTCTTTCAAACGGCGCATGTGAGTGATGTAGCGTGGGCCTTTTACGGTGAAGACGAAATCGTCCGGCGTGTCTTCCCGCCAGCGCGCAAAACTTTCCGGGCGCTGCAGAGAATAAAACGTCCCATTGATTTCAATGGCGCGAAACGTGGACGACGCGTGACGAAGCTCGTGTTTCTGAGCGAGTTTTTCTGGATAGAAGACGCCCCGCCAGGGCTCATACCTCCATCCCGAAATGCCAATGCGGATTGCTCCCGGTTCCGCCAAATGAATTTCCGCCTTTCAGCGAAACCGAATGCCGGTACCGCTGCTTTAAGGTCTAAGCACGACTTTAATGCATTGGTCGTCTTTTTCCGAAAACATTTTGTAGGCATCCGGAGCATCTTCCAGTCTCATCCGGTGGCTGATGATGGAGGGAGGATCAATCTTGCCCTGCTGAATCAATTCCAATAGCGGACGGAGTACCAGTATACGCAAGTCTGCCCCATTTTCAGTGTCAGCCCTTTTCCGAAGGCCGCTCTTATGGGCATTTTATCAATGAATCCGCCATAAACGCCGGGAATGGAAACCGTTCCACCTTTGCGGCAAGCCTGGATCGCGGCGCGAAGCACCATGGGCCGGTCTGTTTCCAGCATCATGGCCTGCTTGGTGCGGGTCATAGGCCTCGGCAAGAAAAGAACCGTGCGCCTCCATGCCTACGGCGTCAATGCAGAAATCCGGCCCCATCCCGCCGGTCATTTCCTTCAGCGTTCCGATCACGCTGTCAGTTTCTTCGTAGTTGATAGTCTCAGCATGGCCTTTGCGGGCCAGGTCGAGCCGCTCGGGATATTTGTCAATGGCGATCACCCGCCCCGCGCCTAACAGCCATGCGCTACGAATGGCGAATTGTCCCACTGGGCCACATCCCCACACTGCAACCGTGTCTCCGCCCTGGATATTGCAATTCTCCGCGGCCATGTATCCAGTGGGAAAAATATCGGAGAGAAACAACACCTGCTCATCGGATAATCCCTCGGGGATTTTGAGCGGGCCGACGTCGCCAAAAGGCACGCGCACATATTCGGCCTGCCCGCCGGCATATCCGCCATATATGCGGCTGTATCCGAAAAGTCCCGCGCCGGAGGCACCGTCCTTTATTTCCAAAAGCTCAGCGTTGGGATTGGAGTTGTCGCACGCGGACGTAAGGCCATTCTTGCAGAACCAGCAATTCCCGCAAGCGATGGCGAAAGGAACTACAACTCGATCCCCCTTGCGCAACCCGTTTTCATGCCCGGTTTCTACAACTTCGCCCATGAACTCGTGGCCGAGAATGTCGCCGCGCTCCATGGTGGGAATGAAACCGCCGTATATATGGAGGTCCGAGCCGCAAATCGCTGTTAGCGTGGTGCGAATAATCACATCGCGAGGATTTAGAATTTGCGGATCAGGGACGTTCTCAATCCGAACATCTTTCGTGCCATACCAGCATAAAGCCTTCATTCCTATCTCCTCGGAAATATCAGCCGGACGAATGACTGCCGTTCGAATCTTTGCCGGGAAAATCAAGCCTCTGATTGAGACGCTCTAGTTGCCCCTGACCGGTGCCGCAGCGAGCCGCCTACAGACTGGCCTTCTGTGGTAGCCGATTCCCCGGTTTCCAGGATTTGCTTGAGTTTGTGGAGATGGTCCGCAATTTCGCCTGCCGGATCCTTCCCAAACAGCTTCGCCGCAAGCGCTCCCCAGGAGCCGCCGGGCGGCAAATACTGCAAAGACAGCCGGACAACCGTCCCGCGGCCTTCCCGCGCGGGTTCCAAGCGGATCGAGCCGGCAGTGTCAATATGCGGGCAGTTCACTGAGCGCCAGGCCAGAATTTCATTAGGAATGTCATTGATAATTTCCGCGTCCCATTCGACTTCCGCATTCTCCGGTCCTCTCATGATCCATCGGGAGTGGTTCTCGTCTTTTTGCGTGGCCCAACGCAGATTGGTCATAAACCGCGGCCAGTTTTCGAGCCGCTTTAGAAAATCGTAAATTGTCGAGGGAGACTGCTGAATCGTCACCGACTTATTCACTTTGATTCCAAGCTGGTGGGGAATACTCGCCCCAACTCCCTTTCGGGTCACCGATGTGATTCCCACCGTTTCATAAAGGTGATGTCCAATGAGCGCCTTTGTGGCCAGGTCGGCGCCGGCCAGCGCCAGTAGTCCACCGA
The DNA here is from genome assembly GCA_003133505.1 of Acidobacteriota bacterium. Lineage (GTDB taxonomy): Bacteria > Acidobacteriota > Terriglobia > Acidiferrales > UBA7541 > PALSA-278. The sequence goes on along the minus strand of PKXT01000155.1, from coordinate 3,706 downwards.
AGAGCTTGCCGCGTTTCATTCCGTAGGCGATCATTGCGCCCCCCGCAAGCGCGGAAATCCAACGCGTGCTTTCAAGTTCGCGACGATCCACCCGTGGGAAAATACGTTCCATAAAGCCTCCTGAAGCCACGCGCGCTGTTTAGACAAATTCTGCGCCAACCCCACCTATAGTCGCGCGGAATGATGTGTTTTCCCATCCGAGAAGGTCTGTAGAGCGTAAGTGGACAGCCTGTAGGAAACAGAGGAAGGTCAATTGGCGGGGCGAAGACTCGATATCCCGGGGGGTTTTAACGTAAGCATGCAGATGGGACCCCGCCTAAGACTTGCGGCTAATTGCGCGTTTATTTGCCGGGATTCAGGTTCCACGCGGATATGTAATCAGCAAGAAAAGTCGTGAAGAGGGTGGATTCAAGTGGCCATCCCTTCTTCCCTGTTTCTATGAGAATTCCCCATGATCTGTGGTGCCCAACCACCAAAGTTTGGGCACGTGCTCGCCAGAAACGCGTGCCCTCCTATGCTCCCATAAATATTCGCGGGCGGACTTGCCGCGAATGCGTGTCGCTCCGGGTTCTCTCGAGCGTCTTATTGGCAGTCCCTTAGCGAAAGCACCAAAGGGGGCAGCGGAGCCTGGGAGAAATCGAAGGCGTCCAGGATGTCATTAGCGGTCGCATCCCTGGCTGTGAGCGGAGCCACTCCGAAACGCTCCTCGATGAATCGCAGAACCGACGACAGTTCATAGGTCGAATGTGTAATGTATCCCTGCTGGCCGTAAATGGTCTGTTTTGCGTAAGGAGAAATGATAATGAACGGCACGCGAATGCTGTAACCATAAAGATCCTGGCTTGGCGGCGCAACGTGATCGTAAAAACCACCGAAGTCGTCCCACAAGATGAAAATGGCTGTGGAATTCCAATTGGGCCCCTGCATAATAGCGTTGATCTGGAGCACCGTCCAGTTTTCGCCGAGGCAAACGCTGGCAACGGGATGTTCACTCTCGGGAGTGTTAGGGACCAGCCAGCTTACAGCCGGCATATCGGACGACATCGCATCCTTCACGAAATTATTCTCGTTTACCACATTCGACTTCCAGAGCGGAGTGTTGAAAATCTGGCTGAAGGATTGCAGGGAATTCCAAAGATATCCACTCTGCTGGTCGGTAGGCGCATAAGATTTCCAGGAAACTCCGGCATTCTGGAGTTCGTTGGCGAGGGTGGTGACCGAAAAGCACGGGAACGGCGCCTGGACTACCTGCGGATCAGTATCCGTAATCGTTGGAGCTGTTGTGTCAGCTGTGGCGCCACAGCCCCAGCCGGGGACTCCCGTCGGAGATATTGGATTATCCACTACTCCAACGCTCGTCGCTCCCATGGTATATAGATGACCCGGATAACTGCCGCTCGAAATGGATGAATACATTCCATCTCCCAAGGCAAAAGTGGAAGCGTACTTCCAGTAGTTCGGAATGTCTTTCTTGTAAAATTCGGAATAGCCCACCAGGTTGCCATTCAGATTGCCGCCGACAATAAGGTCAAAGCGATCCATTCGGCCGCCATCCGTAGCCATTAGAGCCGCCGCCCAACTATGGACAATATCATTGGGCGGCGGGTCGGCAAGCTCCTGCAACTGAATCGTCTGGCCCGTTGAAATTATTCCAGTGGTCGCTCCATTGGCTCCCGGAAAACGTCCGAACATGCTGTCGAAGCTATGATTCTCTTTGATGATATAGACAATATGCTGAATCTTATCAAAGGTCCCGGCGGCCAGCGGAGTCCCCACGGCTTCATGTGAATTTCCACTATGGCCGCCATCCTGATAATAGGATCCCACCACATAATAGTAGCTAGTGCCATTAGTCAGGCCGGTGTCGGTATAGGAAGGCGTCGGGACATTTTCGGCGATGGTTGTGTAAGGTCCGCCCTCCCGAATAGCCCGCTTGACATTGAACGTCGTGCTTCTGGGCAGCGCCGTCCAACTAAGTATTACCTGGCTATCGCTGGCATTGGCGGTCAAACCCGGAGGAGGCAAGTCGAGCGAGGAAACCACAGTCAGATTGGCAATTCCGGCCACGCCGCCCGCCTCCGTGGCCTGCACCAGCACCTGGCCCGGGGCTAATCCCGTTGCCAATCCGATCGAAGATCCTGAATTCACCACCGATACGATGCCGGCTTCAATGGCTGCCCAGGTCGACGTGGCGGTAACATCGGTTATTGTTCCGTCATCCGCGTATGAAAACGCGGACAATTGTACCGACGTCCCCACCTGTAGGGTGGGCTTGGCCGGCACGACATACAGAGTTGTAAACAGGCCTATTGGGCGCCGCTCGTTCAAAGCGGCCGTGGGGATGCTCCCCTGCTGAGTCTTACTGTCTTGGGTCTGCAGGAGTTTGCCAGGCGACGACTTCACAGTTCCAGCCACCGCGAGGACCCGCTCAACATTCGGACCGCCTTGGTAAATCCAGGCAGCCAGCAAGCCAGCGCACACCAGCAATCCCGCTCGCGCTCGGAGGTTTCTTGGCAATGCTCATTCTCCCCTATTCCAGAATGCAACCAGGATTTCTATTTGGGCTTCCTGGCCGCTATTGATTGTACATTTAACCGCCCGGATTGGAGGCTTTTATTGATTTCCATCCCGAGCCACTCCTCTAGCTGGTATCGGGAAAACCGATCCTGATACTCATCCAATAACTCCCTGTCCTGTTCGAGGCCGCAGTCAGTCCTCAAGTCCAAAAGTGCTCTAGAATGAACCGATCCTGATCGTTCGAGAGACGGGAAGGAAAAAGACGGGCGCATGAGCGGATTGCGTTCCCACTAACTTGGGCGGAGATTGCGGAATTCGGTCACCAGATGGGGAGCAAAGAAAACGCGAAAGATTATGCGGCGGTGGATGCAGCCCGCTGTTAACCATTCTCCCTTTTAATTCCCTGCTAACAGGGAAAAATACAGGAAAGTTAATTGATCTCGCTCAATCCTTTTCCGCAGGAGGAGACCATAAACCTTCGATGATTTTTAGGCTAGGGGGGGCAATTCTTGGCTTGAATCGAACAGGGAATTATCAGGGGCATATCAGGGAATTATTTTCCCTGATATCGATAATCGCCTCTAAACCTAAATGCGCCATCCCATTCCCTTGTGAAGCTATAGAGAACATTTTCGGTGTTTCCTTTCGCGATTATTTTGAAAACAGTTCCGCAACCGATTCCCTCACTGGCAACCCCAGAATCCAAATCAGGACGCCACCGCGGAATACGGAAGCTTTACATTTGCGCGGCCGGCAGCGTACTATATCGTCCGGTATGGCGCATCCCAACCTTTACAAGCTGGAGCAGGCCGCGCCGCACANNCCGGCGGCGAATTGCGCGGCGCATCACAAAACGAATTTCCAATCCTCGCGGGGCAGGGCGCTTCGCTTTATTCCGTCCGCCTCGCCGAAGGCGGTATACGCGAGCCGCACTGGCATCCGGCCGCGTGGGAGTTCGATTATTGCCTCGCGGGACGCGCGCGCATGACGGTGCTTGATCCGCGCGGCAATTCCGATTCGTTCGAAGTCGGACCCGGCGAGGTAGTGTTCGTTCCGCAGGGCTTCTATCATTATTTTGAAAACATCGGCGCGTGCGAACTCCATTTTCTGATTCTCTTCAACACCAGCCTCGCAGAAACCGAAGACGACATCGGCATCGCCCGGTCCGTCAGCGTGATTCCTCCGGATG
>PKXT01000002.1 GCA_003133505.1 Acidobacteriota bacterium | reverse complement strand
CAGAGGTACGTCCAAAGGCGCGCAAAACATGACCATGCGGGTAGCATTCTACGCGAGGATCAGCACAACCAACCACGGCCAGGACGTGACACTCCAAACCCGTGAGCTGCGGCAGTTCGCATCCGCCCGTGGCTGGCAGGTTGTAGGCGAATATATCGACGCCGGGGTGAGCGGTGCGAAGGATTCCCGGCCAGAGCTTAACCGTTTGATGGCCGATGCACACAAACGCCACTTCGATGTGGTATGCGTCTGGCGGTTCGACAGGTTCGCTCGATCTGTCTCTCACCTGCTCAGCGCGTTGGAAACTTTCAAAGCTTTAGGGATTGATTTTGTGTCCTTTTCCGAGCAAATGGACACGTCCACCCCCGCCGGGAAAATGGTGTTTACCGTCCTGGGTGCCGTGGCCGAGCTTGAACGCAGCCTGATCGTCGAGCGTGTCCGAGCCGGGTTGCGAAATGCGCGCGCAAAGGGCAAGACGCTAGGGCGCCCGCGCATTGCCGTGGATGTATCTAGAATTGCCAATCTGCGAGCACAGGGGCTTTCGTGGCCGGGTATCGCGCGGGAGATGGGCGTGTCGGTTGGGTCTGTTTACGCCACGGCTCGCCACCTTTCAAAAAACCCCGCCGCGAGAGGTGCCGTAAGTGATTGATTATATGAGGCGACTTTTTCGATTCTGAGCCTTTCAATAAACAGATGTTTTCCAACACGTTTCCCTGAACGCACGCAACGAACCACGGGGCTCGGCTGCAATGGGCTGTGAAATTAGAGCTTTTTGCGGAGAACACTTTCCCAGAACTTTGGGAGGAGCGCTCTACGGGGGTGAAGAGATATCAGGGTGAGGCATTTGTGGTGTATTCGTTGGACGAATGTGATGCAGGTAGAATTCTAACCGTATTAGATAAACCCAGCAGCAACGCGAAACCTACGGGCTAGTCGCGGGTCAATTTTGCTCTTGTATCTTGAAATGATAGTCGCAATTGAGTTTTGTGCTCTAAAGGATTGATATATTTGATTGTTTGTTGAGGCGGCCTCTAGGATTATTTGCAGTTCATCAGGGTCGAGATGCTTAATTCTTAGAAGGTTTGCCGCCTTTTCTGCCGCATCCGTAAACGAATTGCTCTCAACGAAGGAGTTTATGATGCCCTGCCGTATCTGTGCTCCCAACCGAGTGTTCTTCATTAACGCATCCACCGCCAGCCCACAGAAATCATGCGTAACATCCGAGTCTCGTAAGCGAATCGCCTGATATCGGGCGATGAAGCCGTAGGGATTGATGCCAACACTGATAGGAAGGACGACTTTCTTTAGCCCAACGGCAACCCCAACCTCCTGGTCTGTCCAGGAAGAGGTCGGATAATTCTCAGTCAATATTGGAAGAAATGCATCACATTCACGCAGAGCGCAAAGGATTTCCTCTTCCCATTCCACTGTGGGCGTCAAGTCGTCGTGCGCCAGGAACGTAGCCACACCGAACGTATTTAGGCCGCGCTTGATTTTTCTCGCAATAACGCGATCCTTGCTGGAATAGCTTAGGAAAACTTTGAAAAGTGTGCTGATCTCTTCACCCTGACCTGACATCCGCAAACGCTCCTAAGCAAACGCGAGGTTGAACCTCATTTTTGAGGTGGCTTGCATGCAACGATGAAAGCCCGCCCGAGCGCCGTCAACCGATATCTCACGGATGCCTTAGGTCTAAACCTTACCCGCATAAGGCTACTCATCACTTGTCCGACTGTTCCATTTAGAGGCACATCCGACAACTCTCTGCTCAGGACAATGTCTTCAACCCCCGTGATTGGCTCCATAATACCGTTACGCTGGAAATTTGTCAGCGCCATATCCAGTTGGCGGAAGCAGTCACTAATTTCCTTCTCGTTCTCGGCATATTCTCCGTAAGTTAGACCCGTCAATTGGGTTCTCGTTATAACACCAGCGCGGAACGCTGGCTCTTCCAATTCACCAATGACAAAAGTCCAGCCGTGGGCTTCATGAAGGATACCTCCATCTTCTTGCCGCCTAAGTGCAAAAACCTCATCCAAGAATTTCGCTTGACATGCGCTCAAAGTTCGGAGCATTTCGATATACACGACTCTCAATGAATTCACGTTGCGGGGATCGGCACCATTAGCAATTAGGTTTGCCCAAAGCTCCTGCAACTCCGGTTCTTCCTCCAGTGACGCCGCTTCTAAAAACGGATGGATAATCTTCAGCGGAACCGCATGAGGTGACACCCCCGCATCTTCAAGTCGTCGCTTCGCCCTCAAGAAAATTGAAATAAGGTTTTTGTGACGAAGTTCGCGTGCCCAATCTCCGGCAATGCCCCACAACACTCCACCAGGACCGCCCAGAATGGCCCGAACAAATGGCCCCGCTTCCTTCTCCGCCGATTCAAGAGCAACTCCAGCCGCTTTTGCCATAATCCCAGTCGGTTCCATCGTGCCTCACATATGCAACAAGGGCGTTGACGCCTCTGCCCCGCATTGTATCCTTAAAGCAATCCCTTCCCCATCCACACGCAAGAGCGGCAAACCCCCATCTAATAGCGCCACAGCAGTGGGAATATCATAAGACTAATCACGCCGTTCAATCTCAATCGCTTCCTCGATTTGGCGGATTGAGCCATCGCTGCCAATTTTTAGCTCTTTCCGCTCGATTCTGATTTTGATCGTCGGTCTGCCTTGCAGATTTTTAAATATCCAAGCGGCTGCAAGCGATGCCGAAACACCTTCTCCAATATTGAGCAATACTGAAAACATTCCCGAACCGCCGTCAGACTTCCCCAGCGGCCATTGATTCAACGCAATATCACCGACACCTGGAATCGCCTTCTTCATATGCGCTGAGATTACTGCGCTCTCGAATAGAGCGCATTGCAGCTCATAAAGGATTCGCTGTGAACCCTCAAATTCAATTTCAATTGTCGGCATCGTCATTCACTCCCTCAAAAGGCCGATTGTGTCATGGAATACTCATGACGTGACAAATCCCTGAAGCATCGCCAACGACGAATTTGCCCGCTTCCGCGAGCGGAGTGACAGCCGCGAAGTCTAGCACGCACCTCCACTGCGATTGTCCCGCCGAATTACACGCACTCAAACGGCTCAAAGGCTTCGCGCAGCATGGCCGCGTATTTCTTGCGGTCGTATCCGTGCCAGCCTTCCCACAGGCTGTAGGCCCGCACCCGTTCGTTGGGCACCTTGGCTTTGGCGTCGGTGATGAGGTATTCAACCGTTTCGCCAGGCCGCAATTTTACGCCGCATCCGAAAAGCTGTTGGGCCACAATCGCCGTGGCGCCGGCCTTCTGGTAATCACGGGGCGCGCGCGTGATCCGCTTGCTGATTACCAGGTCTTCGATGGGAACGCTTCCGTCTTCGAGTTGCGCCAGGTAGTGCTGCAGCAGGCGTCGGCCATCGGCGAGTTTCTGCATGTAACTGGCAAAATCGTGAGCGTCCGCCAGAATCGCCAGCACCTCAGTCTGCATTCGCGAGACCAGCGGCGCGGTATCGTGGCGGCGGGATTCAATGCCGCGGACTTTCAATTCGCCGCTTTCACTCACTGCAAAAAAGCGGTTCGGCACTGGCACGTCCGCAAACTGCCGCGACGGCAGAAACACCACGTACCGATAGACCGCTTCAATCGCAATCGGCAGTTTCGTCTCCCGCTCGATTTCTTCCGCAAGGCTTTCATAATCCCCGCGCACTGCTCCTTCTCTGGTGACGTAAAGCGAGTCCACCAGTGCGTGAAGCAGCGTAAAGCCGCGCTCTTCGGCGATTTCTTTGGCGACCAGCAGAGTCTCCCGCGCTACCGCATTGATGGCTTCGTGCGCTTCG
>PKXT01000148.1 GCA_003133505.1 Acidobacteriota bacterium | reverse complement strand
GTAAGGCTGATTCATCACATTAACGCGAACTTCCTCCTTCACCACGTCGCGTTGATTGCGCAAATTGTCATCGTCAACATGCAGAGACCTCATGCGGTCCGCTTCGAGCCACAGCACCCGCTCCACCGCATTCGATGGTACCGATTCGAAATAATTGGTGACGTCGTAATGGGTGGTACCGTTCAGCACGCCTCCCGATGAATTGATCAGCTTGATGTGGACCGTCTTGCCCGCGTTCTCCGAACCCTGAAACATCATGTGCTCGAAAAGATGAGCGAAACCGCTGCGTCCGCGCGGCTCCAGGCGAAAACCAATCTGGTAGTAAACGCCCACGGTGACGAAAGGCGCGCTGGCATCGGACGAAATTACTACGCGCAGGCCGTTCTCAAGCACCGTGTGTTCAACGGGAATTTGAAGCTTCTTCAACGTAATCCTCCGGGCCTTGTGGAAAGTGCGGCATTCAATTCTCGCATGACTCGCTCCGGGTGCGTACCGAGCGTTTTCACCGTCACGCGAGAAAGAGCTTCGTAAGCCGCTCGAATTTCCCGGGGATGCTTTCGCAATGCCCGGCCATGCGCGGCGATAGTGGCGAAATCGCCGCGCGCCAGCGGGCCAGTCCATGCCTTGCGCGTACCCTTGCGTTCTGCATCGGAAAGCATCTGGCGCATCAGCTTCAAGAGTGACTGCATGGCCAACTGTCGCGTAAACCCCGCGCTCGTTAGTACTTGAATCGCCGACTCGAGCAGCCCCATGCCCAACGCCGCGACCATGACCGCCGCCGTGTGATAGGCCACTTTCCGTCCCGCCGGAATAACCGCCGCGATGCCGCCCAAGTCCCTGGCAATACGCCGCGCCATCGCCACAGCGCGCCGGTCGCCCTCAATCCCAAAAAGTACTCCCTGCAGCGGCGGCACACTACCGCTACTAAACGACTGCATCGGGTGGATTGACCCCGTCGCCGCTCCCATTTTCTGCAAGGGCGCCAGGACGCTCCGATCTAAAGCGCCGCTGGTGTGTAGGACGATCCGCCCGCGCCAACTTTTACCTCCTCTACGCGTAAGTCTAGCCGCCAGCTCGGCGGCCACAGAGGAGAGCGCGCCATCTGGAGTGGTGATGAACACGACCTGCGAGTCGAGCAGTTCGGGTGCGAGGGTGCTGCATGCGATGCCATCGCCAATAACGCGAACTGCGGCGCGAGCGGTGCGTTGAGACCGTGTGATAACGCAGTTTACCTGCCAGCCGTGCTCGCGTAGACTGTGACCCAAAGCCCGCCCCACGCGTCCCGCTCCGACAATGGAAAAAGTTGGCTTCATACGCATGATAGAATAACCGCTAAAGACTTCCCGGCTGGACTTTTTCCTTGCACGCAACTCATTTGCATCAACTTTCCATCCTCATTTTCGGTCTGCTTGCGCTGGGCTGGCTAATCCAGTCCATTCGCGCGGGTGCGGGTCTGCTGAAAATTCCGCGCATTTCGCGAATTTTGCCTGCTCCCGGCAGCGCGCTTCCGCGTATTTCGATTCTCTTTGCCGCGCGAGACGAGGCGGAGAAACTGCCCGCCGCGCTGGCCTCCCTGCTGGCCATGGATTATCCCGATTATGAAGTGATCGCCGCCGATGATCGTTCCAACGATGGCACCGGCGAAATTCTCGACAATTTCGCGCACGGAAATTCGCGCTTGCGCGTGGTCCATATTGCAGCACTGCCCTGCGGCTGGCTGGGTAAGCCCCATGCGCTGGAAATGGCGGCCAGCTTCGCTACTGGCGAATGGCTGCTCTTCACCGACGCCGACGTTCACTTCGATCCACTGCTGGTCCGCCGCGCTATAACGCTCTCCAAAGAAAAAAAGTGGGACCATTTGACGCTGCTCGCCAGCGTTGAAATGCGCGGATTTTGGGAAAAAGTTGCTATCTCCTACTTTGTATTTTGTTTTATGTTCGGCAGTCAGGCATGGCGAGTCAGCGATCCCAAGAGCACCAAATATCTGGGAGTTGGCGCGTTCCAACTGGTGCGCCGCGCGGCCTACGTTGCCAGCGGCACCCACAAGCGCCTGGCCATGGACGTGCTCGACGACATGAAGCTGGGAAAAATCCTGAAGCAAAGCGGCTTCCGGTCGGGAATTGCGGCCGCTGATGGTTTAGTCACGGTGCGGTGGCACGCCGGAGTCGGCAACATTATTCGCGGCGTGACCAAAAACCTGTTTTCGCTGTTTCGCTTTCGCGTGGCACCCACGCTCGCCTGTATCGTGCTGATATTAATAAGCGGCGTGCTTCCATTCGTGGGAATGTTCATCGCCAGCGGCGCGGCGTGGGTCTTCTCACTGATAGCCGCAATGACTGCGGTAATCGTCCAGGGTGAAATGATTCATGGAGGGGGCGAATCCCGGCTTTATGGGCTGACCCATCCGATTGGCGCGTTCATTTTCATCTACATGATGCTGCGCTCGATGGTGGTCACGCTGCGCCAGGGCGGCGTGGTCTGGCGCGATACGTTCTATCCGCTGGATGAATTGCGCCGCGGCATCGTGTGATCGTGCATGCTACTTGCGTATTGATGTTCCTTTCACCGCATTAGGTTTCGCGACTATCGTTCTGATGGCAGGCGATTCCACGGCTTGCGGATCGCTGTTGGGAGTTATCTCGGCTGACAGCTCTGGCAAGAAATTCAGCACTTCGGCTAGCTCCCGCTCGCGTAAGGCGCGTACACGGTCGCGGAGCTTTGCGGCGCGCTCGAATTCAAATTTCTTCGCCGCATCGCGCATCTGTGTTTCCAGGCGCGCGATGAGCGCCAACAATTGCTCTTCCGTGGCAACGTCTTCCAGCACGGGATCATCGTCCAGGGGCACGGTCACGTAATCGGCTTCCACGATTCCGGCAAGCTGCATGTCAATGCTCTTCACGATGGATTCTGGAGTGATCCCATTCTCGCGGTTGTACTCTTCCTGCTTGGCGCGGCGGCGATTGGTTTCCGCGATGGCAAACTTCATGGAGTCGGTCATCACATCGGCGTAAAGAATCGCGCGGCCCTCCAGATGGCGCGCGCACCGGCCCATGGTTTGAATCAACGAAGTGCCGCTGCGCAGAAAACCTTCTTTGTCGGCATCCAAGATGGCCACCAATGACACTTCCGGCAAATCCAATCCTTCGCGGAGCAGGTTGATGCCTATCAGGACGTCGTATTCGCCACGACGAAGGTCGCGCAGAATACGCACCCGCTCAAGCGTATCCACTTCAGAATGCAGATAGCGGCAGCGTACTCCCGTCTCGCTAAAATATTCGGCAAGGTCTTCCGCCATGCGCTTGGTCAGCGTGCTCACCAGCACGCGTTGGTTCCGCGCGGCGCGAACCCGAATTTCCTCCAGCAGATCATCCACCTGGCCCTTCACGGGGCGCACTTCAATTGGCGGATCCACCAATCCCGTCGGGCGAATCACTTGCTCCACAACCACACCGCCGGAGTGGGTCAGTTCATAAGGGCCGGGCGTTGCCGAAACGTAAACTGCCTGATTCACCCGATTTTCAAATTCCTCAAACGTCAACGGACGATTATCCAAGGCGGATGGTAGCCGAAAACCATATTCAACCAAATTCTGCTTCCGCGAACGGTCCCCGTGAAACATTCCGCGAACTTGCGGCATTGTCTGGTGCGATTCGTCAACGAACAATAGGTAGTCTTGCGGAACATAATCCAGCAGAGTGGGCGGAGCTTCGCCGGGAAGGCGTCCCGACATATGACGGGAGTAATTTTCAATGCCGTGGCAATAGCCCATGGTGCGGATCATTTCGATATCGAAACGCGTCCGCTGATTAATCCGCTGGGCCTCCACCATTTTTCCTTTCCGCTCCAATTCGCCGCGCCACCATTCTAATTCTTCCAGAATGGCTTCGATGGCGCGCTCTTTCTCCTTGGCGGGCAGGACGTAATGGGTCTTCGGATAAATGGGCTGGCGAACGATTTCCTCACGCGTATTCAAAATCGCGCCGGTCAGCGGATCAATGCGGCGTATGGCTTCAATCTGGCTGCCCCAAAATTCCACGCGAATTGCGGTTTCGTCATAGGGGGGATAAATTTCCACGGTATCGCCGCGCGCGCGAAACGTGCCGCGCCGCAAATCTTCCGAACGCTCGTACTGAATTTCCACGAGCTTGCGCAGCATGGCTTCGCGCGAAATCGAGTGACCCTTCTCGAGCATCAGCAACATGCCGTAGTAGGCCTCCGGC
>PKXT01000325.1 GCA_003133505.1 Acidobacteriota bacterium | reverse complement strand
GAAGATCGTCCGCTGTGAGAATGCCTTTGACCCCGGGCATTGCGAGCGCCGCGTTCGCATGAATGCGCTTTACACGAGCATGCGGCAGTGGGCTGAGCAGCAGCTTGCAAAACAACATTCCTTCCGCTCGAAAGTCCTCGGCATATTTCGCCTGCCCGGNNTCGGCATATTTCGCCTGGCCGGTAACCTTCGCATACTGATCTGGCGTCGTATAGTTCTTACCGATCAGCTTGTAGCCAGCCCCGTACTGGCGCTCAGAGGCTTGTGTAGTCGCAACGACCTTTTTGTTATCCAAGGTTCGCCCTCCGCAAATTCTCAGCACCGCGCATCAACGCGGTCAGAATCTTGTCGTAGTCCTGGCACCGGCACAGGTTTCCCGAAATGCCCTGCGCCAACTCCTGGCGAGTGGGGTTGGGATTGGTTTTCAGGTATCCCACTGTAGTCATAATGAAGCCGGGCATACAAAACGCACATTGAAATCCCTGTTCGTCGATGACTCCCTGCTGGACTGGATGCAAGGTTCCGTTGGCGCTGGCCAGGCCTTCGATGGTCATAACTTTCCGGCCGCGCACCGTGTGTGTGAGCACCGAACATGAATAGTACGGGATATCGTCGATAAGGACGGTGCAAGAACCGCATTCAGCACGGTCGCACCCCAGCTTGGTGCCGGTGAGGCCCAGTTTGTAACGTAGCGTTGACGCCAGCGTCTCTTGCTTCATGACGTCTACGCGCCGCTGCTGACCGTTGACGTTGAGAGTAATCAGACGTTCGCCTATGCCGGCAGTCAACTGTTGGTCTTGCAGGAGAGAAGAGGCGCGAAACAGATAGCTCGCCGAGGAGACTGCCACGCCGCTGGTGATGACCCCTTTAATGAAGTTGCGCCTCGAGACTGCCTTCGGCGTGTCTTCGCTTTTCTTGGAGTCTGTTTTGTCGGCCATGCTGGGTCACCTCTCATGGCGTGAAGCCAGTTTTGCCTGGGCTCTTCTTTTGACTTCAAAAACCAAATCATTGTACACGCATCTCGCCTGTTTGCAATGTGTCAACAAAATCTCATCTGGCGTCCAGTATCCACTCCCGCTCCTGCGCATGGGTGTTCCAGCGGAGCAGGAATGCCAGGACTCAAAGTTGAGTGTGGCCGGCCATGGTTGTAATGACTGATCCACTCGCGAAGGATTCTTCGCATGTGTTTTTCGCTGAGCGGGATCATGAAATCCAGGCATTTCCGGTGGACAGTCCCGATCAACCGCTCACAGTAGGCATTGGCCTTCGGCGCCCGCACAGGCGTACGCAAGACCTTCAGCCCGAATGTGTTCAACGCTCCATCAACCTCTGCCGAAAACATCGAGTCGCGGTCATGAATCGGAAATTTGAAGGCGTTGTCGCCGGGGATGGCCTCGCGGAATTGTTGAAAGGTCCATTCCGCAGGCGCGCGAACGAATCGAAGCGGCAGATGGGGAGACGAAGGAACAAACGTGCAGAGATACCCGTTATTGACCGTGGAATGCCAACGGTGGTGATAGTAGTATGAAGCCGGGGGTTCGCTCATTGAGCAGGGAAGGAGAGCCTATGGTTCAAATGGCGGGAGGGGCAATGCTGAGTTCGGGAACTTGGCAGATGGCGCGAGTTGGGATCACGCGAGCCGGAATCGCGTTAGCGGCGTTTTGCATAGCGGCGGGTTTCGTGCCGCGGCAGGTGGAGGCGCAGACGTATCAATATAAGTTGTTGCATACGTTTGCGGGCGGGACGGATGGAACGACGGCATTCTTTACGGCAGCGCCCCCGTGGCGCGGCGTTCCACCGCTGCTTCCAATCTACCGGCAGCGCGGCCATCGGCGGCTTGCAGCCCGAACATACCAGGACAAGTGCACCACCTGCATGTGGGGATGCAGGATGGCTGTCGAGATGATCATTGATCAGTGGAATCCGAGTGCGCAACGCTACCGAACCGAGACCTTCTGCTACGGTCCTCGCTCTTGTCCTGTCTACCAGTCCGGACCGGCACGCAAAGTTCCCGGTCGTCATGGAATGAGTTATCCGGAGGAGGAGTGGGTCGACGATGAGGCAACTTCACACCGCGGGCTCGACGAGTGAAAGCAACCCGGCACGTTTGAAATCCCTCAGACACCCTTTCCATCCTTCGCGGAGGCGCGATCCCTCAAGAAGGAGTATTCCCTGTCATGACCCGAATTTTTGCGGAGCATAGGCATAGATGGCGAAGGATCGGCTCCGAGTGACTGAATCACCTGTCCTAGAATCATTGAATCCGCGGCATGCTGATCAGCGGCGAAATCCCGGTTGCCACACGGATGAATCGCGCATTTTTTGCCGCTCGCGTGCGAATGCGCATTACAATGTACAAACTAGGGATTAAATCGGGGATTCCAGTCACGGTCAGCCCAAAACCGAAAATGCAAACTCCCGCTCATTACTTCTTTAAGGAGAAAATTTTGACCCGAAAACTAAGTGTATTTTTGCTCACGATCGTCGCGATGGTGGCGGGCGCGACCATCGTTTGTCAGGCCCAGCCACAATCCCTGTTGACGCGTCATGTGCGTGAAGTGACCGTCAACGGGCAGGCGTCGTCGGTCGGCCGGCTCCCTGCAACACAGTCCATGCGCGTAGATATCGTTCTGGCCCTGCCCGATCAGACAGGGTTGCAGGGTTTCCTGCAACAGGTTTACGATCCTTCAAGTCCCTTCTACCGGCGCTACGTTACGGTGCAGGAATTTACCGAGAGATTCGGCCCGAGCCAGGCCGATTATGACGCCGTAATTGGTTTCGCCAAAACGAACGGGCTTACGGTGGTGGGTGGCTCCCGGGATGCCATGGACGTGCAGCTCAAGGGCACTGTGGTGGCCATTGAGGCAGCCTTCCACCTAACTTTGGGTCTCTATCACGACCCCATCGCAAACCGCGATTTCTATGCTCCGGACCGGGAGCCCACGGTGAACCTACCCTTCCAGCTATGGCACATCTCTGGTTTGGACAACTATTCGATCCCGCGGCCCGCGATCGTCAAGAGAGATCTGCGTGTGAAGCCCCCCGCCAGCACGGGCTCCTGTCCCCAGGAATCCTTCTGCGGGAGCGACATGAGGGCGGCCTACTACGAGGGAACGGCTCTCACCGGTGCCAACCAGAACATTGGGTTGCTGGAGTATGCCGGATTTGATATCGCCGACGTGAACACCTACTATACAAACGCCAAACAAACGAGAACCGCCGCTGTCGCCGGTATTTCCACGGATGGAACCTCCATAAACTGCCTCGCTTCGCAAGGGTGTGACGACACGGAACAGACCCTTGACATCACTCAGGCGCTGGGCATGGCCCCGGGTGTAACCAAAGCATACCTATACGTTGGTTCCAGTGATACCGCCCTGTTGGGTGGCATGTCTTCCGATACTCCGTTACCTTTGAATTTGAGTTCTTCGTGGACCTGGATCCCGGCGGACCCCAAAACTGACGATCCGTACTTCGAGAAGATGGCGGCGCAGGGCCAGAGTTTCTTTCAAGCGGACGACCAAGGGGAGAGTTCCCCCTGGCCGGCGGATTCTGGGTATGTCATCGCCGTCGGCGGCACGGAATTGACGACCAAGGGGGCGGGCGGCCCGTGGAAATCGGAAGTCGTTTGGCCTGGCGGTGGTGGCGGCTATTATCCTCCGGACGACATTCTGATTCCTTCCTGGCAGCAGCTTCCCGGCGTGATCACTGCGGCCAACGAGGGGTCCACGGTCTATCGTAACGACCCGGACGTTTCGGCAAACGCGAATTATAGCTTTTACGTTTGCGCCGACCAAAACGGCTGCACCGCAAACGAATATGGCGGGGACAGTTTTGGGGCGCCCATGTGGGCCGGTTATCTGGCTCTGGCCAATCAACAGGNNCGCTGGGTCTGTGGTCAGGCTATGACACTGATTTTCATGACATCACCGTGGGCAGTAACGGCTTTCCGGCAACCGTCGGCTACGACTTGGCCAGCGGATGGGGCACTCCGAACACGAACGGCCTGATCAATGCACTTCTCGGATCGGGAGGGGCTGCTAACTTCAGCCTCAGTGCGAATCCCACTGCGATTACTGTGGCTAGGGGCAGCTCCGGCACGTCCACTATTACCGCGGAGATAGCGAACGAATTCAACGCGGTGATAACCTTGTCGGCAAACCTCAGCGGAACAAAATTCAAGCCTAATCCCATACCGGCACCCGGCTCAGGGAGTTCGACTATGAAGGTCACAGTGGGCCAGAATGTGGGACTTGGAAACCACACTATCACCATAACGGGCACGGGCGGTGGCATTACGCAAACGACGACAGTCACCCTAACCGTCACGCAATAGCCACAGTGAAATAGTTCATTCACCGCGGTAAATTTGAACAAGGATTGGCCCGGATCATATGGTCCGGGCCTTTCTTGTGTGCCGGGCATATTCAACAGCTTGGCGGTGAAAGTCCTCTACGCTCACCCCTGTCCCTCGCCAAAAACTCCAGCGGCGTTCAGAATCAACAAGATATCGAAGCATTCCTCAATCCTTTCTGCTATAAAAATACGCCNNCGCCGATCAAGGCCGCGGCTCCGCTTAGCCGATCGAGTGTTCTGGATTCTCGCACGCGGATTCTGGCTCGGATGGAAACAGGCCCTTATTATTGTGACACCGGAAACTGTCGTTTGCTGGCATCACGCCGGCTTTCGGATCTATTGGCGATGGATCTCTCGCACACGCAGGCACTTGGGCAGGACACGAATCTCCAAGGAGGCCGTGAGCTAATTTGTCGAATGACCGTAGAGAATCCAACGTGGGAAGCGCCTCGCCTTCACGGCGAGTCGCTCATGCTGGGCTTCGATGTCACCGAACGCACGCTCTCGCGATGGATGCGCAAAGCACCCAGAAACCCGGAGCCAGCAAACGCTGGCTGGCTTTCTTGCATAATTCTCATTGCGATTCGAGTAGGATTACTTGCCGTACCGCAATTTTTGCGGAGCACAAGCCAATACACTGCGAATCCGCGCGATGCAAGATTTTTTTGAGCCACCCAATTTGGTAGCAGTCGTTAGCAGAGAAGCCGCAGAACCCGTCACAAAAGCCAATGGATTGCCGTCCATATTTGCGACTGCTGCTCCGTGACCAAGAGTGAAAAGTGTTCTATTGTGTACAGCAATGCTTCTCCCGAACGCCTAAGATAATGTCTCAGGTCACCCCAGTTGACCAGAAGCAAGGAGAAAACTAATGACGACTACGGATGCCCACAAGTGTGCAAACGCCGCCTGCGGGTGCATGACAACATCGGCCAAGCACTGCAGCCCCCGATGCGAAGCATTGGAAATGAGGCCTGATATCGCATGTTCCTGCGGACACGCCGAGTGCAAGGACAAAACGTCCTGATAAGAAATCTGTTCAGCAGCTGGCGAGTGAACCGCGGGTTTAAGTGCCCGAGTTTCAGTTCTTCCATGGTCCACCGCCCACAATCACACATTGACCCGCCTTGGTGATTCACATCCCGGTGAACCGAGCCGGGTTCTGGAATCAACAAATTGGCACCCTGTTTTTGTAAATAAGTCCAAATCTGAGAGTGGACATTACTGCTTCGGTCTTGATGACATCATTGGATATGGCAAAGACGAAACATAAGAAGGAATCTGACAAAGCAATTCTTGCGAGCGTCACAAAAGAAATGCAGCAGCCCCGTGTGGCCAAATCCGCGCAAATAATAGGTGATAAACTGCAGTCAGCAAAGGTTTGAGGGCCCGCCTAATAGGCGAACTCTTCTGCATGTGATGCGGGACGGGCCGCTTGTCGTTCGCCGCAATTCTGGCCAGCCCTGGCGCAGGCTCACTTTTTTGCGCAATCACCGAGAAGCCATTACCGCGATGTTTGTTTTCCATCGTTATGATGGGGCTGCCTAGATTCCCACACGATGTTAGGTCTCAAGCGCTTTCCCAGGGCACGCCGCAGAAAGCATCGTCGCATTCCCGGACCTTTGGTCCAATCCACGTTTTCCCTTCAAGAATCCTTAGGCCTTTCTAATCTGGAGTTACTTATCACTATGAAGCGTTCGTCGTCTGGTTGCCTTCTCGGCACCCCGTAAAAGTTGGCTTAATCGTGGAGGACGACGCTGAGGAGGGAACTATGAATCTGAAGTCCGCCATTGTAGTGAATGAAGCCCAGTTTCCTGANNCGTGCCAATCATCTCCGCCAGCATCTCTTGGGATACTTTTGGAAGCATCTTTGTAGGCCGGTCTTGAGTGCCATAGCGCGCCAGCAGCAACAGAGTACGCGCCAACCGCTTCTCGCTGGA
>PKXT01000067.1 GCA_003133505.1 Acidobacteriota bacterium | reverse complement strand
GCCGATCCCGGGAATGGCCAAGGGCGAAAAGCCAGCACCCGCTTAGTCTGCCTGCGCGTGCCCAGGGTAGCTGTGCTGTCTGACCAGTCTGAACCGATTTTGGTGATGGCGGTACGGCGTTCCAAAGTCAACGATTTTCGCGAACTTTACATTTGGCGCGTCTGGTGCTTTCCTTCGCAAGTAGTTGCCTCTGGCGTACAATCAATTCCATGGACCAGAANNGAATGCCCGTGTTGCCGGGCCACCCTTCGGGTGGATGTGTTTTTGGCCGTGGTGCTTTCTCACACTGTGCCAAAGGCTCCCCCGTCCTTGGATTTGGATGATACCGCCCGGATACTGCGGGAGCAGCGTGAACGAGTCGAAGAGAAGTTCCGCCAGTCTGTCGAATCCGAGCGCATGAAAGACGACGTGCTCGATCGAAAATTTCAGGATGGGCTCCGCCGCGCAAAAGAAGGCCCCGTCGAAAAGCCGATTCGCGATTTTGACCTCGATTGAACTCATTAAACGAAAATATTAGTCAGCGGAATGCATAGCATTCGCCATGCTTAGAAACAGGGCTTGTAGGTAGAAGAAACGATGAATCAGCGCCCGCAATTTCGCTGGAGCTTGCCTCATCGCACGCTTTTCCTCGGCAAGAGAACGCTGGTGATGGCGGTGCTGAACGTCACGCCGGACAGTTTTTCTGACGGCGGAAAATATCTGCAGCCAGCCCAAGCCGTCAAACGCGCGCTGGACCTGGAGTCGATCGGCGCCGATATTTTGGACGTGGGTGGCGAATCCACGCGGCCTGGCTCTAAAGGTGTGCCATGGAAGGAAGAACTTCGTCGCGTGTTGCCTGTGCTCCGGGCATTGCGCGGGCGGTTGAAAATCCCCATTTCAGTGGATACGAGCAAAGCGGCGGTAGCCGATGCGGCTGCCGAAGCTGGCGCGGAAATTGTGAATGACGTTACGGCCCTGCGCGGCGACCCCGAACTAGCGAAAGTAGTGCGGAGGGCAGGGATGGGGGTCGTACTGATGCACATGCGTGGCCAGCCAGGGTCCATGCAGCTTGGAAATTTTGCGCGCGATGTAATGAAGGATGTGTCTTCGGGCTTGCTGGAGGCGTTGCGGCGCGCCGGGGAGGGTGGCATCGTCGGTTCGAAAATTGTCCTGGATCCGGGAATTGGTTTCGGGAAGAGCTACAAACAGAATTATGAATTGCTGGCCCATCTTGGTGAACTGGCCCGGCTTGCACACCCTTTGCTGGTAGGAACCTCGCGAAAGGGGTTTTTAGGGCGCACGCTTGAAAATGCTCCCGCGAACCAGCGCATCTGGGGGACGGCGGCATCGGTAACGGCGGCTATCCTTGGCGGGGCGCACATCGTGCGCGTTCACGACGTGGAGGAAATCGCGCAGGTGGCACGGGTTACCGACGAAGTCTTGCTCGCGGCTCCAAAATAATTTGTGTACCTGGCACGACCGCATAAACGATACATTCCCCGGATGGCATCAAGACTCTTTGTGCAATGCCCTTAGAGCCATTCGCCGAGTTATAATCGTTTGAGTGACCAATCATTTGCCTCCTCCGAAGTGTAATTCCTGGAGTTCACCTCAGCTTGAGGTATCTTATAGCCGCGGGCGCATTCTCGCCGTGGATTATGGCCGGCGGCGAATCGGATTAGCTCTTTCCGATGAGCTTCGTATGACCGTTCGACCCTTGGGAATTCTCGAGCATACCAATCGTCGTCACGACCTTCGCCGTCTCCGAGAGATCGCTAGACAGCATGGGGTGGGACTAATCTTGGTCGGACATCCTCTTTACCTCGAAGGGACCGCAGGCGAAATGGCCACCGAGGCGGAGCGATTCGCTCGCCGCGTGGCGCGCGAGTTGGGTATACCCGTGTATTTGGCTGACGAACGACTCACCAGCTGGGAGGCCCGGAGGATTTCGTGCTCCGTCGGGCAGGCCCCGAATGGCAAACATAACCATGATGACGTCGCCGCGGCAATTATATTGCGGGATTTCCTGAGTCACAGGTTCCCCATGGTTGAGCCCTCCCAGGAGCGACCATGATGCNNATAAACAGAAATGGTATTTGTTGAGCCATGATCCGCCGCTTACTTACTCTTTGCTCGGTAATTGTTTTGGTCTTTATTGTTACTTTCGGGTGGGCGGCTCTGGCGGTGCGTCAGTGGTATCGCGGCTTTGCTGGCTCGGAAGCTTTCGTGGAGATACCTCGGGGGACGTCCCGCCACTCAATTGCCCACCGGCTCCAGGATGCCGGAATTGTGCGGCACTGGTATCTCTTTGAGGCGTACAGTCTTTGGAATATCCATCATCCACTCGAGGCAGGCGAATATCGTTTCGAAGAGGGGGCGTCGGCCGAAGGCGCATTCTGGAAAATCGCCATGGGCCATGTGTACGTCCGCACGATTGTTGTGCCAGAGGGATGGACGAAATTTGATATTGCCGCGGCACTCGAACACGCAGGGATCTGTTCGCGTGAAGATTTTCTCGCAGCGGTGAAGGAAACTGCGTCCGTTCACCAACTTGCTACTGGCGCACTCAACTTAGAAGGGTATTTGTTTCCCGCCACATACCAATTCTCGCGGCAACAGAAAGCTCGTGACGTTGCGGCATCCATGGTCAGCCGGTTTTCGAGCGAGTGGGCCAGTCTGGCCGCTGCTGGCGTCCATGCCCAGTATCCAGGGTCACCCATTCCGGGCATTAATATGACTATAGAAGGCGTGGTTACGATAGCTTCACTGGTTGAGCGCGAAACGCCGCAGCCGCGGGAAAGGCCGCTCGTAGCCAGCGTGTTTTATAATCGGCTGGCGCGAGGGTTGCCGCTGCAATGCGATCCGACCGTGCAATATGCCCTAGAATTGGCGGGACATCCCACCACTCAGTTGACGTTGCGGGACTTGCAGTACGATTCGCCTTATAACACTTACCGTTATTCCGGCCTGCCTCCGGGCCCAATAGCAAATCCGGGCCAGGCATCTTTGCGCGCGGCACTGGCCCCGGCGCATACCGACTATCTTTATTTCGTAGCCAACGCGCAGGGAGGACATTTCTTCAGCGATACTTTGGCGGGGCAGAATCGAAACGTCGCCATGTATCGCAGGCGTCTGGCGGGGGAATCCGATGTGCCCGTACCAAGTACTGTAGCCAAGCATGGAAAACGCAGGAGGCAGCAGGGATGAGCCAACCGCCAAAAACCTCGGATCATTCAGTCAAGGCAGAGCATCCGGCCAAGAAGGAGATGATTTTGTCGCTGGCGCGCGATCNNGGCACATCCGCTGAATATATCGCAACCGTGCTCTCCAATGCGGGCATGCACGTGGCTCTGACGCGTCACGCCGATGAGCTGCATGCATACGAAGAAGAGTTGCGCGACCTCCTTCACTTCGCCACCTTTGAAGAGGCGGAGATGTGCCTGATACGCCTCGACGAACTGGTGCGCAGGTTTCGCGCGGAGAGTTTGCCGAACCTAGAGGAATCCATTCGCGACG
>PKXT01000068.1 GCA_003133505.1 Acidobacteriota bacterium | reverse complement strand
CACGGACGACAAAGCGGAGCATACGGATTATCGTTAATTTCACAGCCCTCTATAACCGGGATTACCGGATCGAGGAAATCCACCAGGCCGCGCATCAGGCGCGTTTTGGCCTGGCCTCGCAGACCCAGCAAAATGAAGTGATGGCGCGAAAGAATTGCGTTCACCACCTGGGGAATTACGGTGTCGCGATAGCCGTGAATGCCGGCAAAAAGCGAGTCGCCCTTTTCAATACGCGCGAGAAGATTCTCGCGGAGTTCCTGGCGCACGCCGCGGCGGGCAATGCGCTCCTCGGGCCATGGACTGTTTCGAAGCTCACCTAGAGTTTTTGGCGGATTGTTCATCGTTCCTTGAGGTTTGCGGGATGGCTCGCGTTTCCGGAATCTTGGAAGGCGGCGTCCGCTTCTCCGTTGATTATAATCCAAGAGGATTTCCGCTGCTGGCGCGCCCAAAGCATCGGAACGCTGAAACAAAAAATGGCGGGATCTGAAAGAATTGAAAACGGATCGGCGAAAAAGGCTTATGCCAATAACGAGAGAGAGGCCTGCATTTCATCACGAGCGTGACTGTCACCCGCTTTTTGCGCGACGACGATCCCGGAGGACAGGATGCGTTTGGCTTCGTCATTGCGGGCCAGTTGCGCGAGCAATTGGCCGTACTGGTAATAAGTCGCGACGTAGGCGGGATGGTATTCCAGCAAGTGCTTGAAATTTTCTTCCGCCGCGGGCGCGTCCCCGAGGTTGGCGCATTCCAACGCGAGGCCATAGCGCGCGAAGGCATCCGAAGGATTGGCGGCTACGAAAGCTTCCAGTTTGTCGCGGCGTGTGTTGTTGGTCGCGTTCATGCTTGGTCGTTGGGCTGCAAGGGGAAAGCGCGTATTATAGCGGCCACGGCAGTGAACGAGCAAACTGCGCGTGGGTCCGGTCGTGGCCAGAGTGGGGAAAGTGACGTAGCGATCTTGACAGAACTTGCGGCCCCTGGCACGAGGTCTGCCTAGAATCAAGCGATTCAGAGTAACCCGCAAAAACGAAGGAGCGAGCAACTGTGGGAACTAAGAGAAGTACGGTCCAGAAGCAACAGCGACCAGCAAAGGGCGCGGCGAAGCCGGTCAGTGCGTCGCGATCGGAGATGGTCGAAGCTGTTCTGCCGAACGACGCCAACGTGGTCGGCTACATCCTTGGCGGGCGGGTCATGCACCTGATTGACATTGCCGCAGCACTGGCCGCCCATCGGCATTCGAATAGCATGGTGGTGACGGCGTCGGTGGATTACCTGGACTTTCGCAATCCCATTAGAGTGGGCGAATGGATCGTGCTGAAATCGAGCGTGAACCGGGTGTTCAGGTCGTCCATGGAAGTGGGTGTGAAAGTGTTTTCCGAAAACGTACTGACCGGCGAACGCAAGCACACCAGCAGCGCATATCTAACGTTTGTCGCCATTGATGCGGAGGGGCGGCCGCATTCCGTGCCGGCGCTGATTCTGGAAACCGCCGAGGACCGGCGGCGCTACCGGCAAGCTGCTGGACGCCGGAAGATCCGGCTGGCACATCAACATAGAGAGAAACTACGTCCTGCGCGATAGCATTGCGCACTTTGCGTGCCGATGTGCGAGAAGGGCTTAGCCAGGAGTGGCTGCACTGCTTCGCCGGAAACCCAACTCCCGCCTACGCGCTATACTAACGACTCCGCAAGAGTTCATTCACCGCTTCGGCAGTCCCAAAGGCGTGTTCCACGCAGTCTCCAATCGAAGGGCCAGCCAGATAATTTCCTGTCAAGAAAAGACCCGGAGCGTGCCCCAGTTCGTCGGCAACCGTGCTGACGCGCTGGGAATGTCCCATCACATATTGAGGCAGGGCGCGGGCGTATCGAAAGATGGCGTGTGCCACAGGGGCTCCGCTGATTTTGAGAACGCTGGAATTTTCGCGAACGGCGATATCGAGCAATTCATCGTCGGATTGCTCTGTCACGGCGAGATTAGTGGCCCCTCCGATGAAGCTGGTAAGCACAGACATTCCTTCGGGTGCCCGGCCGGGGAATAGCGCGGAATTCCAAACTGTGCCGAGAGTGCGCAAGCCCTCTTTTCGCGGAGCGAGAAATCCAAAACCATCCAGAGGCCGATCGATTTGGCTAGACTGAAATGCCATGGCCACGGTAGCAAGCGGCGCATAAGAAATTCCTGACAGAAGCTCCGACAAGTGGCGGCACGAATTTGGCAGCAAGGCAGCCGCAGTTTAGGCAGGAGTGGCGAGAATAACCACGTCACGGTACGCAACTGGTCCGGCGCCGTACGCTTCCCCCGGCGAAATCCCAGCCGCTGCCACAACCGAAGCGACTCGATCCACTCCCAATTCGATAGTGCCCGGCGAATTGTCGCCCAATTTTCGGGCCAGACGGTCAGTCAGCGTAGCCATGCCACTGCGAAAAGAGGCCAGCGCGGGACGCGGAGAAGACCCTTTCGACTTAATGGCTCCGCGTATCACGCTGCCGTGTTCGCGTTCCCATTTCACGGCGGAGGGGAAGGCGCTGGCCATGCTCAGAGCCTCGGGATCGCCGGCATAAACGCCGGAGATGAAGGGCGCAACCAGATAATCGAGAATTTCATTGCCAAATTTTCGCCGGACGAAAGCCGCGACGGATTCCNNGGATTCCTCGCCGGCGGGGATTTGCGAACGGCGGAATGGCTCCGAGAGAATCCTGGCTTTCGCGCCCCAACTCAGAAGTGGTGAACGAAGCAGAGCGGGTGGCGCCATGGGAACAGCAAGCAGTCGGCCTTTGAGCAGGACGTAACGGGGAGCCTTGGGATTGGCCAACACAATCTCCGATTCCAGGCCCAGTTCTCCGATGAGCGTCCGCAGGGCATCGGTAAGCAGAAAACTTTGCGGACCAGCTTCGAAGAGAAAACCATCGCGCCGCACTGTGCCAATCATGCCGCCGNNATTCCCAATTGGCGAAGGCGGTAGACGCAGGCGAGTCCTGAGATGCCCCCGCCAATGACCCAGACGTTGCGCACAGGCTTTAGAGGGTTCGCGAGAAAAGCGGTTTGCTATCCATTTGTTGTTCGCGAAGGTAGCGGTCAAAAAGCATGGCGATGTTGCGAATGAACACCCGGCCCACTGGAGTGGCGCGAATTTCCTCCCCTGTAATTTCCACGAGGCCGTCATCAGCGAGCGGCTGCATGGCTCGCATCTCCGGCGCAAAATAGTCGCTGAAAGAAATGCCGAAGGTCTGCTCAATTTCGGACGGCCGAATAATCAAATGGCAGAGCAGCCGGCTAATGACTTCGCGGCGCAGCAGATCATCGCCATTCAAATGATAGCCGCGCGTGGTGGCCACGCCAGCGGAGGCGATAGCTTCCTCATAGGCCGAAAGTTCTCGATTATTCTGCGCATACGTCGAACCGATGCTACTGATGGCGCTGACGCCCATGCCATAAAGATCCGCTCCAGCTTTCGTCGTATAGCCCTGAAAATTTCGATGGAGTGTGCGGTTGCGCTGGGCTATGGCCAGCTCGTCAGCAGGACGTGCGAAGTGATCCATGCCGATGTATTGAAAGCCAGCGTCGAGAAAAGCGTCCAGGCCGGCGCGGAAAATATTGAATTTTTCCATGCCTTCAGGCAGATGGGTGGTGAAACTGCCCTGTTGTTTTTTCAGCCACGGTACATGGGCGTAGCTGAACATGGCGATGCGGTCGGGCGAAAGCGTAAGCACTTTTTCAACCGTATCGCGAAAACTGGCGGCCGTCTGATAAGGCAGGCCGTAAATGAGGTCCACGTTCAAGCTTTGAAATCCCAGTTCGCGCGCGGCACAAATTAAATCGCGGGTGAGTTCATAGGGCTGAATGCGCCGGACAGTTTCCTGGACGACAGGCGTGAAATCCTGAATGCCCATGCTAAGGCGATTGAATCCGATACGCCGCAGGGTTTCCAGATGCTCGCGGGAGGTGACGCGCGGGTCCACTTCCAGGCCGATTTCAGCATTAGGAGAGAAGGAAAAGCGGTCGCGAGTCCAGGCAAAAAGGTCTTCCATCTGAGCGGGACTCAGATACGTAGGAGTTCCGCCGCCCCAGTGAAACTGGGTGATCTTGCGCTCGCGCGAAACATGCTGGCTCACTTGCCCGATTTCATTGCGCAAAGCGTCGAGATAGGGCAGCGCGGCGTTTTTATCGCGCTGGATCGAAACGTTGCACGCGCAAAAAAGGCACAGGCTTTCGCAGAACGGAATATGCATGTAGAGCGAGACGGGGGTGCGCTTCTGTTCC
>PKXT01000113.1 GCA_003133505.1 Acidobacteriota bacterium | reverse complement strand
TGTGATTGCCGCCGATGGAAAGGGCGTCGCCATCGCCGGTGGCGACCCAGACCTCCAATTCAGGATGGAGCAGCTTCAATCCAGTGGCCACTGCTGGCGCGCGTCCGTGGATGGTGTGGAAGCCATATGTATTCATGTAATAGGGGAAGCGNNGGGCACCAGCGGACTTCCTGGTCAGTTTGAAAGTCTTTTTTGGTTAGTGGTGGAAGGGTTGCGGTTGCCATGTAAGGCTTCTCCTAAAAGTGGGCAAGGTCGAAATTTTGAAATGCAGATTCTTCGCTTCACTCAGAATGACACCGACTAAACTGTGTTCAATTTCCGAGATACCGTGAGGCAAAAGCAGATTCCTCACTGCGCTCTCTTCGCTTCATTAAGCGGAACGACCCGCAAACCAAATGCAGATTCTTCGCCCCGCTCAGAATGACACTCGAAACAGGCGGAAAAGGCAGGATCCTCACTGCGTTCGGAATGACCCCGCAATTAGACGTTCGGAATGGCATCCAAACCATTGCGCCAAAAAACAAGCAAGAGAAAGTTAGGCCACGAGTTCAGCCATGGCTTCTTCGATCTTGGCCTCGATTTCAGCTTGCTTGAAAGGGCGGCCCTGAATCTTGTTGAAACCCTGGGCGTCCACCAAATATTTCGCGCGCAGAACCTGCAGCAACTGGCCCATATTCATTTCTGGCACGAGGACACGGCGGTAGCGCTGCAACACTTCGCCGAGATTGCGGGGCAACGGATTCAGCCAGCGCAGATGGACGTGGCCAATGCGCGCGCCACGTTCGCGTTGGGTATTCAGCGCCGCGGTGATCGCTCCATACGTGGAACCCCACGCCACAATCAGCAAATCGCCATCGGGATCGCCGGCGGGTACGACATCGGGAACATCCTGCGCCACCGCTTCCACTTTTGCGGCGCGCAGACGAACCATGTGCTCGTGATTCAGCGGATCATAGCTGATGTTGCCGGTCACATCCTGCTTTTCGAGTCCGCCAATGCGATGTTCCAATCCCGGAGTGCCGGGAATCGCCCAGGGTCGCGCCAGTGTTTCCGGATCGCGCCGATAGGGTAGAAATCCATCGGGATTGGTCTCAAACTTTACGGTGATGGAGGGAATTTCGCTGATGTCGGGAACGCGCCACGGCTCCGCGCCATTGGCCAGGTATCCATCGGAAAGGATGATTACAGGGACCATGTATTTTAGCGCGACGCGGCAAGCCTCGAAGGCTGCCCAGAAACAATCGCCGGGGGTGGAGGCGGCGATCACCGGAATCGGCGCTTCGGAATTTCGCCCGTAAAGCGCCTGAAGCAAATCGGCCTGCTCGGTTTTTGTCGGCAAGCCGGTGGAGGGGCCGCCGCGCTGGATGTCGCAAATCACCAGCGGCAATTCGACGGCTGTGGCCAGGCCCATCGCTTCAGTTTTCAATGCCATGCCGGGGCCGGACGTGGTGGTGACAGCCAGGGCGCCGCCATACGCCGCGCCAATTGCCGAAGTGACCGCAGCAATTTCGTCCTCGGCCTGAAAGGTAATGACACCGAAATCCTTGTACATGGAAAGTTCGTGAAGGATGTCGGAGGCCGGGGTAATGGGATAGGAGCCTTGGAACAAAGTGAGGCCCGCTTTCGCGGCCGCAGTGACGAAACCGAGCGCGATGGCTTGATTGCCGCTGATATTGCGATAGACGCCGGGTTCCAGCTTCGCGGGTGGAATTTCGTAGCTGATTTGAAACGCCTCGGTGGCTTCGCAATAGGAATAGCCGGCTTTCATCGCGCGCTTATTGGCTTCAGCAAGCAGCGGTTTCTTTTTGAACTTTTCGTCGAGCCAGCGATAAGTGCCGTCCATCGGACGGTTGTAGAGCCAATAACACATGCCCAGCGCGAAGAAATTCTTGCAACGGTCCATGGACTTGGCGTCCAGACCCAATTCCTCGAGCGCGAGACGGGTCAGGCGATTTAAGTCCACCGAAAAAACGCGATAGGCGTCGAGCGAATGATCCTCGAGCGGGTTGGAGGTTAACTGAGCTTTGCGAAGATCGTTCTCGCGGAAGCTGTCCTTATTAACGATCAGGATTCCATTGGGGCGCAGGTCGCCGATATTGGTTTTCAGCGCCGCTGGATTCATGGCCACCAGCGCATCCACCGCATCGCCGGGAGTAAATACCTGGGTGGCGGAAAATTGGATTTGGAAGCCACTGACGCCGGGTAAAGTGCCAGCGGGCGCGCGAATTTCGGCGGGATAGTCGGGGAAAGTGGCCAGATCGTTGCCATACAAAGCGACGGTATTGGTGAACTGGTTCCCGCTAATCTGCATGCCGTCGCCGGAGTCTCCGCAAAAGCGAATAACCGCGCGATCGAGAATTTCCGGCTTAGGCTTGCTAGAGAGATTTTCCGGAATGCCTACTATTGTTGCCATTACCCACCCTGGAACAAATGAAGTTGGTCCCCACGTTGCTGACCCAATTCGCATGTTGCTTTGCGTAGTATATCGCGGCGGACGGGAAAATGCAGGACGCGCGTGGGCGCACGCCCCCAGCCGTGGTCAATCCGTCCGTCCTTTGTTCCGCTATTTGGCTCGTACAGCGGCGATCCGCATTTCTTCAGCCAGTTTAGAACGACTGGACCCCCGCTTTCGCGGGGATAACACATGGGGGCTGCGCTCAAAATCAACGCGTCGGGTGTTCCGGATGACGATGATCGCTAGCGCAGATGTCCCGCTGAGGCTACTTGTGCTCCACCAGGAAACGAAACTGCGCCGCGGTCAGGGGAGCCACGGAAAGGCGTCCCTGACGGACGAGCGGAGATTGCGCGAAGAGATCGCTGGCTTTAACTTCCGCCAGGGTCACAGGATGCGCGAGCGCCTTCACGGCGGCAATCGTCACGCGGGGAACTTTGGGATCGCTCGCGTCCACCGAAAGAACTGTAGCTGTGCCGACGGCGCTCTTTTCGTCACCAGTGTGATAAATCACCAGGTCCTCACCCGGTTTCATCTCGCGAAGGTTCTTGACGGCGGCGGGATTGGCGACTCCGTCCCAGAGCGTACTTTTGTCACGCTGCAGGTCAGCGAAGGAATAACAGGTCGGCTCGGTTTTCAACAAATAGGGCATCGGTCAATTCCTCCAATATTTTGTGGCAGCTCTCCCGCGAGAGAAGTTGTAGCGAATAGCCTTCACTGGGATTGTGCCTTCCACGCCAGCATCGCATAGCTTAGGCGTCACGGGCCACCGCCGACTAGTAAATCCACAGCGCGGTGCAAATTCCCATGGTGACGTAAACGCTGATAAATGCACCCAGCATGGCCACCAGGTAAATGGGAACTCCATTTCGATAACTGCGCATAATTTTTATAATCATGGATTCCGGCGCATCGTGTCTTAGAAGGCCGGGATCATGGGTAATGACATACCAGGTGAGGTTGAAGGCGATGCTGCCGAGCAGGAAAGTGCCGCCGTAAATGAGGCAGGCCAGGCGGCCGCCGGGCGTCCGGAAATACTCCGCCACCAGATTGGTGCTGAAAGGGGCGATGGTCGCGACCATCAGCAGAAGACCATTGGCTAGAAGCAAACGGACGTTCACCCGGCAAACGATCCTGAATATGGCGTGATGGTTCACCCACATGATCAGAACGGAAAAAAAGCTGGTAATGGAGGCCATGTAGGAGGGCCACTGGCGCGCGAGCGCGGCCCCCAATCCGGTGGAGGTTAGCCCGGGGACGGCCATTCCGTTGGGAAGGCTGAGGACTTTAAGGTCCAGAGCGAGCAGGGTCACGGCGATCGCGAACACGCCGTCGCTGAAGGCTTCAACGCGCCCCCGATTCTTTTTCCTCCGCGCGAATTGCGGTATCCAATAGGACTCACTTTCCAGGCGAAAGAAGGAATTGTACGCTATGGACTAGATAACGCGCACCGTCAGAATGCGAAATCGACGGCACGTTGTTCCCGCTTTCTCTGGGAACGACAGACTCGCTGGCCGCCGGCCGATTCCGTTTCCTGGTGACATAATTTGTAGTTGACGATTCGCTTTTAGTTCGCCTACAATTGTGGATGGAGGAATCCACGCGATGACCATGACTTTAACCAAGCGGCAAAAACAGGTGCTGGATTTTGTGGTGAACCATTCCAACCGCGACGGCTATTCGCCCAGTTACGAGGAAATCGCCAAAGGCATGAAGCTGGCGTCGCTCGCGACAGTGCACAAGCACGTGAACACGCTGGAGCGCAAGGGCTTCATCCGGCGCGGGCACAATCTTTCGCGCTCCATTGAAGTGCTGCAATTGCCGAGGCCGGTGCGGGCCCAGGTGCTCGAGCGTCACGTGGTGGAGTTGCCTTTGCTGGGGCGCATTGCGGCGGGGCGTCCGCTGGAGGCCATTGAAACGCGCGAAGCCGTATCGCTGGGCGATTTCACGCGTGGGCAAAATTCCTACGTGCTGCAGGTGAAAGGCAATTCCATGCAGGACGATCACATTCTGGATGGCGATTTTATCGTCGTTGAGCAGACCCAGGTGGCCAACAAAGGCGAAATTGTTGTTGCGTTAGTGAATGGCGAAGAGGCCACGTTAAAGCGCTTTTACCGCGAGCCGGGCGGAAAGATTCGCCTCCAGCCGGCCAATTCGCAGATGAAACCGATTTACGTTGCCGCGGACAAAGTGGAAGTGCAGGGACGCGTCATCGGCGTCCTGCGCAAGTATTAAAGCGTTATCAACTCCAGGACTACGCGGATTTTTTCCCCCTCGTATCCTCCCCAACATTCTGTGCCACTCGGCTATGAGGAAACTTTGCGTTCCTCCGGTGTGGGCTGCAATCCTAGGGGGAATCGTATGCTTCACGTTGCGCATGGTAAGCGTGTGGCGCCACTGGAATCTGCCGCATGTGGTACAAAATTGAGATAGAAGTCCCTCAGCAGGGCATCTGCGTCTGGGCGCACCCCCCCAGCGCTAAATACTTCAACTAATGGAAAATCCGCAGTTTAGGCATGAAGTTTCGATTTTGGGCTTGCATGGCGCGAGTCGTAAGGGATAGTCTGGCAATTCCAGCCCGCGGTTGGCCAGTTTGCCGGGCGGGGCCGCCGCTTTGCAGTTTGAGGGAAAATTAATGTGGGGAAATAAAAAACCGGATTCGCCGCAAAGCGGCGCGCCGGAAAGCGCTGTACGCAGTGGCGCGCCAATCGCGCCGTTAAGGGAGCCTGCCAGAATGAATCCCAATGACAATATGTATTCTCCAGCGGCGCATTCAGCGGCGCCGGCTTCGCTGACGGACCGTAACGCCGCCCGCCTGGGCCCCGGGCTGCACGTCAAAGGCGAAATTACGGGGGACGATGATCTGGTGGTCGAAGGAACCGTCGAGGGGCTGATTCAACTCGACGAACGCAAACTGACCATCGGCGTGGGCGCGAAAGTTACCGCGGACCTGATTGCCCGCGAAGTGGTGGTGTACGGGAGCGTGAAGGGAAATTTGCGCGCACGTGATCGAATTGAGATTAAGAAGGATGGCTCGGTGGTGGGCGACCTGGTCACCAGCCGGATCATGATTGAGGATGGGGCGTATTTCAAAGGCTCCATCGAGATTGATAAGACCGCCGACGCTGCTGGAAGCGGGGCTGCTCCGGGCCGCGAGAGCGCCCGCGCGGCAACATCTCTTTCGTCGTCACCATAAAACGTTCATCGTAAATATTTTGTTGGGGCAATGATCTTTCACATTCGCGCCTTAATTAGTACCGATATGGTTCCAGGTATAAAGCCGCTCCGCTGCTCCACAGACTCCTTCGATTTCGAGCCAATCTCCCCAAAATTTATTGTCAGGATATTTCGTAATTTCACGTAATAGTATCGTCCACATGACCGAGGTGATTAACACACGCTGTTGTATCGCCGGGGGCGGACCCGCTGGAATGATGGTGGGCTTCCTGCTGGCGAGAATGGGTGTTGACGTGGTCGTCCTTGAGAAACATGCGGATTTCCTCCGCGATTTTCGTGGCGACACGATCCATCCTTCCACGCTCGAAATCATGTATGAGCTCGGCCTGCTGGACGAGTTCCTGAAACGCCCCCATCAGGAGGTAAAAGAGCTGGCCGGCGAGGTAGGCAAAGAGAGCGTTTTCATCGCGGATTTCACGCACCTGCCAACGCACTGCAAATTTCTCGCGTTGATGCCCCAGTGGGATTTTCTGAATTTCGTCGTCGAACAGGCCAAGCGGTATCCAAGGTTCCATTTGAAGATGCAGGCTGAGGTGACGGAGCTCGTTATTGAAGATGAGGTGGTGGCGGGAGTGCGCGCGAAAAGTCCCAATGGCTCGCTGGAAGTCCGTACCCAGTTGACCATAGGCGCCGACGGCCGCCGGTCGTTGGTGCGTGAACAGGCGGGACTTGAGGTTATTGATCTCGGCGCTCCGATGGATGTGATGTGGATGCGCATCAGCCGCCAGCCAACGGATCCGCCGCAAACCTTGGGTCACGTTGACAAGGGCAGGATTCTGGTACAACTGAACCGCGAAGATTACTGGCAATGCGCCTTCGTCATTCCGAAGGGCAGCGCTGAAAAGGTACGGGAACGCGGGCTGGCGGCGTTTTGCGAGGAAATTGCCGGTCTCTCGCCCTTTCTGCGCGACCGCGTGAGTGAGTTGCGCGACTGGAAAGACGTCAGCGTGTTGACGGTGACGGTTGACCGGCTGGCGCGATGGTCACGCTCGGGATTGCTGTGCATTGGCGATGCCGCCCATGCCATGTCGCCCATCGGCGGCGTGGGAATCAACCTGGCTATTCAGGACGCGGTGGCCACCGCGAACATTCTGGGGCCGAAACTTCTGCGGGGAACTTGCGCCACGAATGACCTTCAAGCAGTGCAAAGGCGAAGGCACTTCCCGACGTGGGCCATGCAGCGGCTGCAAATCGGCATTCAAAATAATGTGATCCGGGGAGTTCTGGCCAGTTCCGGAACTCTAGAGCTGCCTTTGGCGCTGAAGCTTCTCCGCCGCTTTCCGATTTTGAGGCGCATTCCCGCGCGGGTTGTGGGTATGGGTTTTCGCCCCGAGCACGTGAAAACATCCAAAGTTGATCTCGCTAGTCGCGGCATAGCGTCTTCCTAATGGCAGGGATGCCCTGATTTCGGGTTTCATTGCTGCGTAGCGGCATGCAAGAGTCACGGCATCATACTGCGATGAGACAAATGCTCATCGTTTGACGCTTCAGCGTCCTGATCCAATAATTTGGGACATGGCCACCAGAATTTCCGCGTTGACAAAAATCGCGGGTTCCCGTATTGTCAGGGTTTGTCTCTAGCGGGAGAGGTGTGAGCGCAGTGATACGTACACATGTGGCAAGGGGCCGAGAGGCCGAAGAATTGACGGTTGGAGCCCGCTGGGTAGTGGTGGACGCGGAAGGGCAAGTGTTGGGGCGCCTAGCCACGCACGTGGCGCGCCTGTTGATTGGCAAGGAAAAGCCCAATTACACGCCTCATCTGGATTGCGGCGATCACGTCGTGGTGATCAACGCCGAGCACATCCGGATTACCGGCAACAAGATCCAGCAAAAGATTTACCGGCGGCACAGCGGCTATCCCGGCGGACTGAAGGAAATTCCCATTCAGCGGCTGATGCCGGGGCGTGCTGATTTCGTGATTCGCGAAGCCGTGCTGGGAATGTTGCCGAAGAATAAGCTGCGCGCCCGCCGCGCCAAAAAGCTGCGCATTTATCTGGGTAAGGAATCGCTGTTGCGCCACGCGGGCCAGAATCCACAGCCGGCGCCCCCCGCCGTTGCTGTATAGCCCTGGAGCTCTAATCAAGGCGCTTGTGGAATTTAATTTTATGATTTGCAGGTCAAAATTGCAGGAGGAAGTGTGAGTCCGACCGAAAGCCCGATGGAACGAGCCGCCCGCGAAACATTCTACGGAACCGGGCGCAGAAAAGAATCCGTTGCCCGCGTTTACCTGAAGCCGGGGCCGGCGAAGTTCGTGGTAAATGGCCGTCCCGTGGACGATTATTTCAAGAACGTGGTGTGGCATAACACCGCGATTGAAGCTCTGAAATTCACCCAGACGATGGACCAGCTCGACGTACGCGCCATGGTAAAGGGCGGTGGCGTGGGCGGACAAGCGGGAGCGGTGCGCATGGGCATTGCCCGCGCGCTGGCGAAGTTCAATCCGGAATTGCACCATGCATTGCGGAAAAATGGCTTTTTGACGCGCGATTCCCGCATGAAAGAGCGCAAGAAGTACGGGCAGAAGGGCGCACGCCGCCGCTTCCAGTACAGCAAGCGCTAATTCTCGCGGATCGTGGTGTTGCGAATTTTTGCATCGCCCGCTGGCGGTGGTTCGATGCTTCCAGCGGGCGGTGAATTTCACGGCCGGCAAGTGGCCGGCGCAAAAGGGTGTTGTTGCGGTATCGTTCGCTCGCTTCCGTGAGTTGAAAGTCCCGTCCCGTACCTGGGTAAACATCCCTTTACTTAAGGAGGAATTTTGCCGGTAGAAATTTCGATGAAAGATTTGCTGGAGGCTGGTGTTCACTTTGGCCACCAAACCCGCCGCTGGAACCCCAAGATGCGCGAGTACATTTACGGGGAACGCAACGGAATTCACATTATTGATCTGCAGAAGACCGTCAAGATGTTTCGCGACGCGTCGCGCTACGTCACCGAAATGGCCGCGCATGGAAAGGCTGTGCTCTTTGTGGGCACCAAGCGCCAAGCCCAGGACGCCATCGCCGAAGNNGCTGGCTGGGCGGCACGCTCACAAACTGGGCGACTCTGCAGAAATCCATAAAGCGGATGAAATCCCTGAAAGCCATGGTCGAAGACGGACGGATGGCGGCGATTCCGAAAAAGGAAGCATCACGTCTTGATCGTGAATTGAAGCATTTGCACCAGAATTTCGAGGGCGTCGAAAACATGACCTCGCTGCCAGATTTGATGTTCGTAATTGATCCCAGCGCGGAAATGAACGCTGTGCGTGAAGCGCGGCGTATGGGCATCCCAGTGGTAGCCGTGGTGGATACCAACTGCGATCCTGATTCGGTGGATGCGCTGATTCCCGGTAATGACGATGCGCTCCGGGCCATACGTCTTTTCACCAGCAAGATCGCCGATGCGATTATGGCTGGCCGGCAAACGTTTGAACAGACACAGATTGCCGAGGAAAAGCGCGCTGAGACAGCCGAAGCCGAAGCTACCGACTACGTTGATACCAGCGCCTACGAGAAGTACGAAAAGTCCGAAGGCGATTTCGAGGAGCCTGAAGCGGGCGAATCCGCCGCGACAGAGGCAGTTCCCGAACTGGATGAACTGATAGCGGGCGATGCTCCCAAGACTGGCGCAAATGCGAGCGCAACGGCCGCTCCTGAACAACCTAAAGCCGAGACCGCGGAACCGGAGGCTGTTAACACGGTGCCGGTCAATGCGCATATGGCCAAGCTGGATCAGGCCAAAGCGGAAGATGGCCAAACAGCTTCGTCGCGGGAAGATCATGCGGCTGGCTCAGCAACGGTTGAAGACGCCGCGGAAGTTCAGGAACGGACGAAATAGCTGAGAATTTGCCGGCGCAGTCTCTGCGCGGCGAACACACGGGCCGTATTCTGAGACCGGTATATCCAATTCCGCTGGTGGATTAGCGGCCACCGTTCCTGGCTGGAAGCGTACCGCTCGAAAAACGCATCTAAACAATTAGCAAATGAGATTCAACCAAGGAAAAATTATGCCAGCAGCTTCGGAAGAATATCAGGTAGCGGCGCAGCAGGTGAAGGAACTCCGGGAGCGTACAGGGGCGGGTTTCAATGACTGCCGTGGGGCGCTTATGGAGACCAAGGGCGAGATGGAGCAGGCCATCAACGTCCTGCGCAAGAAGGGCCAGGCGGCTGCGCAGAAAAAGGCGCAACGGGCAACAACCGAAGGTCTGGTAAGCCACTATATTCACGCCGGCGGGAAAATTGGCGTGCTCATCGAAGTCAATTGTGAGAGCGACTTTGTAGCTCGCACCGACGATTTTCAGAAGCTGTGCCACGACGTGGCCATGCACATTGCCGCTCTCGATCCCCGTTTTCTGCGGCGCGAAGATGTGACCCCGGAAATTCTCGAGCGCGAGATGGAGATTTTTCGAGCGCAGGCCCGCGCCACCGGTAAGCCAGACGCCGTGGTGGAAAAGATCGTCACTGGGAAGATGGAAAAATTCTACGAAGAAAATTGTCTGTATGAACAGCGCTTCATTCGCGATGAAAGTGCAGCGGTGAAGGACCTAGTAGCCCACGCGGTTGGAAAACTGGGGGAAAATATCGCTGTGCGGCGGTTCGCGCGTTTCAAGGTAGGCGAGGTGGATGCTCGCGCAACGGCCGAAACGCCGACAGCCTCGGCATCAGCGGAGGTTTTGCCGGCGAACGTGCCGGAGTAGTCTTAGTGCGGAGTGCGGGGCTTTATTGATAGTGGCTAAACGCACTTTCAGGTTTTGTTGAGTAACACCACTTCACACGGAGACGAGTGGCGGCGGTAACGATTCGAGCGCCAAACATTCATGG
Source organism: Acidobacteriota bacterium (assembly GCA_003133505.1). Taxonomy (GTDB): domain Bacteria; phylum Acidobacteriota; class Terriglobia; order Acidiferrales; family UBA7541; genus PALSA-278. The sequence continues at coordinate 1,903 of PKXT01000113.1, read as the reverse complement.
ATTCAGCCGCGCCACCGCTTCCCGCATCCAGCAAAAATCAGAAACCCCATTATCATCGCATCATCTTAAAGCTTTCTGGAGAATCCCTTCAGGGGCCGCTTCCCGCAGGACTCCATGGCGAAACCGTGGCTGTGATTGCCCGTGAAGTAAAGGAAATTCAACAACTAGGCGTGGAAGTGGCCATCATGGTTGGCGGCGGAAACATTTTCCGTGGCGGCCGGCAGAAGGGTTTGGCCATCGACCGGGCCACCGGCGATTACATGGGCATGCTCGCTACAGTGATGAATGGAATGGCCCTACAGGACGCGCTCGAAAAAGATGGATGCAGTACCCGTCTTCTAAGCGCGATTGAAATGCATCAGGTGGCTGAGCCTTTCATCCGGCGGCGGGCGACGCGGCACCTGGAAAAAGGCCGGGTAGTGATCTTCGCAGCGGGAACTGGCAACCCTTATTTTTCCACCGATACGGCGGCGGCTCTGCGCGCCATGGAGATCAAGGCGCAGGTGATTTTGAAAGCTACCCGGGTGGACGGTGTTTATGATGCTGATCCTGAAAAGGTACCCGGCGCGAAGCGGTTTGAGGAGATCACTTACATTGATGTGCTACAGAGGGGGCTTGCGGTGATGGATTCCACCGCCATTTCCCTTTGTATGGATAATAAGATGCCGATTATCATATTCGACATGAACGTGCCGGGAAATATCCGCCGCGTGGTGATGGGCGATAAAGTCGGGTCACTGGTCACTGCCGCGTAATAGCGGCGAGGAACAGTACTAACAGCGGAAGGGGAGCCACAAGATGACCGTAATTGCCGATAGCAAGACCGCGCTGGCCCAAACTAAAGTCCGCATGGAAAAAGCGGTGGAGGATTTTCGCAAGGAATTGACTACGATCCGTACCGGTCGCGCCAACGTGTCGCTGCTTGATCATATCCGCGTGGATTATCACGGCACGCAGATGCCCGTAAATCAACTGGGCAATCTGACTGTTCCCGAGGCCACGACCATTGTGATATCGCCGTGGGATCCGGGAGCCCTGCCTGCGATTGACAAGGCTATTCGCACCTCCGATTTGGGGCTGAATCCATCGAGTGATGGCAAGGTGATTCGCGTGCCGATTCCGTCGCTTACCGAAGATCGCCGCAAAGACCTGGTGAAGCACGTCCATAAAGTGCTGGAAAACCACCGCACGGCGGTGCGCAACGTTCGCCGCGATTTGAAGGAAGCCGTTGAGAAGCTTGAAAAAGAAAAGAAAATGAGCGAAGACGAAAAGAAACGCACGCTTGATGAAATCGAGAAGATTACTCACCAGGAAACCAAGAAAATCGAGGATCTTTCCGCTGCCAAGGAATCGGAGATTCTGGAGTTTAAGTAGGGACTTGCCCGCGTCGGCGGGCGTCCAAGAGCGGGAGCGATATTATCGCAGTTGTCGTATTGACAATTAAGCATTTGCTCCATATAATCTTGTTTCGTGGCGCGCCTGTGTGGGCGGCCACAGTGCAGTGTTAGTCTGTCACCGAGGAACAGAGAACGAAGGAACGAGGTGACAGAGCGGCCGAAATGGGGCGCCAGCCCCGCAAAGCCGTTATTTTTCTCCGTTTGGACTGGGGAAATTCTGCTCGCGAGAGCGAGTGGTGTCCATTCGGAGTCTCCTGCAGTTTCCTTCGGAGCTAAGGCTCGTTCTGTTCGTTAAAGCTGTCGCTCGACGGCCGCTTTTGCGTGCCGCTATGATTTTGCGTCCGTTTGAGACGGATGCTGGGGGATATGTCGTGCCAACGTTTGGACAACTCGTGCGCCAAGGCCGGGAGCAGATCCGGACCAAGACAAAATCGCCCGCGCTCGATAGCTGTCCCGAAAAGCGTGGAGTGTGCGTCCGCGTGTACACCCAGACGCCCAAGAAGCCC
>PKXT01000277.1 GCA_003133505.1 Acidobacteriota bacterium | reverse complement strand
CAGCAAAACAAAGCCGCAGTGGATCAAGTGGATGCCAACCTCGCACAAAACCGGGCGGTACTCACACATCAGACCGACGTATTGAGCAAAACCGTATATGAAGCCCCTATCGCCGGCATTGTGACCTATATTGCCATCCGGGTGGGCGAAAACGTCGTCCCCGGGATTCAGAATTCCGAGGGCAGCTACCTGATGACTATCTCAGATATGTCCACGGTTACGGCCGAGGTAAAGGTGGACGAAACCGACATTACCGCCGTCCGCCTGGGCCAGCCGGCGGACGTCACAATTGACGCCATACCCAACAAGACATTCACCGGCAAGATTACCCAGGTTGGGGATCAGGCTATTCTGCGAACATCCGGACTAGCCACCACGCAAACCGAAGCCAATAGCCAGGAAGCCCGAGATTTTAAGGTGATTGTCACTCTCGAAAATCCACCTGAGGGCCTCCGTCCCGGGCTTTCCTCGACAGCCAAGATTCGGACGGCCCACAAATCCAACGTGCTGGCGATTCCGATCCAAGCGCTGGCAATTCGCTCCAAGCAGGAATTGGCCCAGGCTGCCTCGGGGAAACAGACTGACGCTAGCGTCACGCTCGCCGCAGCCAAGACGGACAGTTCCGATTCGGCTAAGGATGAAGTGCAGGGCGTCTTCGTCGTGCGCAATGGCAAGGCCGTATATGTACCGGTGCAGACCGGGGTGACTGGCGTTACCGATATCGAAATCACCAGCGGCCTTCAGGCAGGGGATGAAATCATCACTGGCAGTTATAGCGTTCTACGAACGCTGAAGCCCAATGCGCGCATCAAGGTGGATAATAGCGCCCCCAAGCCTGACGCCTCCGCCACCGCCAGTTAATGGACGCCGTTGCCGGCTACAAAAGGGAGTTCATCTGATGCCAGTACAGGAAGTCGCGGCCTCGCAATCTTTTCGGCAGGACCTGGTGGATACCGGGGTCGCCATTTGCACTGACGACCTCACCAAGACCTATGTGATGGGTGCGGAAGAAGTTTACGCTCTTCGCGGCGTGAATCTGGAAATCCGCAAGGGCGAATACTCAGCCATCATGGGACCTTCCGGTTCAGGCAAGTCCACACTGATGAATTTGATTGGCTGCCTCGATACACCCTCGCATGGCCAATATTGGCTGGCTGGGCGCCTGGTCAGTGATATGGATGACGATGAGCTGGCTTATATTCGCAATAAGGAAATTGGATTCGTCTTTCAGACGTTTAATTTGCTACCGCGCGCTACCGCGCTCCACAACGTCGAGCTCCCTTTGATTTACAATGGGACGCCCGCCGAAGAGCGGCTCATACGCGCGAAAGAAGCGCTCGCTCAGGTGGATCTGGCCCCCCGAATGATGCACAAGCCCAATGAGCTATCGGGAGGGCAGCGCCAGCGCGTTGCCATCGCTCGAGCGCTGGTGAACCATCCATCTATCCTGCTCGCCGACGAACCCACCGGAAACCTCGACTCGCAAACTGGCGAGGAGATCATGGCTCTTTTCTCCAAACTGCACTCCGAAGGCAACACGATCATCCTAGTCACCCATGAGGCCGATATCGCCGCGCATGCTCATCGCGTCATTCGTCTGCGCGACGGCAAAATCGAGCGCGACGACCGTACCCGTTAGACTCTCAGGGCTCCGGCGTAATTTCGTCGTGCTTGGAAAGCCGCGCCGCGCAAGAAGGGAAAAGCAGCAGGCCGCGGCCAAAGCAAGAGCTTAGGCGAAACATTCGCGCGCAATGGCGGACGCCATCAGCAGTGTGAAACTCCACATTGTCACCTTCGTGGGCATGCAAGAAGCCGGCCAGCGAGTTTCTGTCATTGGCATTTCGCTGGTGAAAAATCACCGCCGTAACACGTGAGGTCGAATCCGAATGAGACTCCATCACTTAGCAAGCGATTCCGGTTGTGTCCGCGCCTGCCTGATGCACGCGGCCGCTCGCCGCTGAGGCCACAATCAGTTGCACCGCAAACAAACCAAATACGATTTTAGCTGCGTGCATAAAGCCTCCCCTGCCGAATTTCAGAATTCAGACGGGCTTACGAAAAAGCTTCCAATAGGTATGTTTATTCGTTTCCGGCCGATTACGTCATAGCAGGCATATTTGCCGGCTTTCTAGGGCGAGCAGTCTCCCCTTGATGAGAAGACCGCCTCCGTAGCCGGTGAGTTTGCCGTTGCTGCCGATGACACGATGACAAGGAACGATGATCGGAATTGGATTCGAGCCATTGGCGAGGCCGACCGCGCGAACGGCCCGAGGCTGGCCAATGCGATGCGCCAATTCGCCGTAGGAGATCGTGGTTCCGAATGGGATACCGCACAGGCCTCGCCACACACGCAACTGAAAGGGAGTGCCTTCCAGCGCGAGGGGCAAATCAAATTCCGTCAAATCACCTCGGAAGTAGGCCTTCAATTGGCGAACCGTCTCCGCGAAAGGCGCGTCTTCTTCTGTCCAATCCGCCTGGGGGCTCACGGCTCGCTTGCTTGTTCCAAAACTGAGGAAGCACAATCCCCGATCATTCGCCGCCAATAGCAGCGGACCAAGTGGGCTCATGAAGTTTGTGTAATGCATCTGGCTCATTATATTTTCTCAGTGCAGGGAGACCGTCGTCTTTTATCGTATTCGGCCGGCCTCTGTGTGCCATCTGCCTGCTGCGCGCTCACGCAAAGTCTGCAAACCTCGCTGAATTCGGCCCTGGCGGGTTTCCACCGTCTTCGCGGCGTGGACCCAGCGAAGAAATTCGCGGCGAAGCGCCGGTGTTATTTCCCGAAATACTCTCCGCGAATGGGCAGAGCGCTGCGTGAAGCTCGGGAGGAACCGGCAGTTCCCGCGATTCGCGATCCACCTCCAGCATGACGCCAACGATGTCACCCGTGTCAACGCCCGCCGCCTTCCTGAGTCTTGTATCCAGGTAAAGGCGATAGCAGCAGCCTCCCTCGGGCATCAGCGTCGTCCTCGCGATTCGGCTGCCGACCATTGCGATAACCGGCACATAGGCGGCACCGCCCAGCTCGCGGCTGATTTTCTCGGGAACGTTGACGGCACGGTTGATCCCAATTTTATAGATGGCCGCGAGGAACCTGTGCGCCTTGCGTGTCTGGGATCTCACACGGAAAGATACCGCGTTAGAAGGGGCAGAACAAAATAGCGATCGGCTTGGGGAGGCTAAAATTCGGTGGTAAGGCGGAGGGCATAGCTGCGCGAAGGGCCAATTGCGTTGCCGGAAAAAAGGCCTGCGAAGTCTATCAAGTCCAGCTCATTAGTCAGATTTTCTCCATCGGCCTGCAGGCGTATTTTCAACTTTTCTCCGTTATACAGATTCACGCCGAGCGAAGCGTCAAACAGAAGGTTGGGCCTGATGCGGCCGCGATTGAAATTAACGTGGTCCACCACCTGCTGGCCGTATTGCGCAATGGCTTCCTGCTCGGTGCCATCGAAATCGAAAGGCAAGCCGCTTCCGTAATCCGAGCCCGCCCCGGCCCACAACCGCCGCGTGAATTGGTAGCGAAATCGCGTCCGTACGGTATTGCACTGGTCCTGCGAATCCCAAAAACGCCCGCTCAACGTGGTCTCGGCGTTCGTCGCGTCGTCGCCCAGAAACAGGCCGCCGGTCACTGGGAAATAGGCCGAACCAACAATGTAGGAATAGCTGACATAACCGGAAAAATGGCGCCAGTTGGGAAGATTGATCTTGGCTTCCGAACCGTAGATGCTGGCCTTCGCAAAAGCAATTGGAAAGCTGATGGCCGTATCGAGCAACTGATCGTCGTCGGCATAGTTATTTACGCGGCGCCAAAAGGCATTTACGTCCAGGCTGAATTGCCCGAAAAAGCTCTTGGTAAAACCTGCTTCGTAATAATTGCCTTGTGACGGTTCGACAGGCAACCGCAGCACATCCCGATTTAATGACTGCACTGCCGGTGAGCTGGAAAGCAAAATGTTTTCGGATGAGGGCGTCTGGAAAATTCGGTCGTAGGAAACGTGGAAAATGATGTCGGCGGAGGGAAAATATCTGGCCACCGAAAGCCGCGGGCTTACGGCGCTCTTATTCACGAGCAATTGGTAGTGATCCCAGCGAACACCCGCGTTAATACTCCATTTCCGAAAATGGATCATGTCCTGCAGGAAAGCCGATTGCTCCAAGTCCGGGTGGTTGCCGTTGAACGAAAAGGTTGTCGGTGTGCCGGGATCAAACTGGGTTGGATCGGTGATAATGTCGCTGAAACTTTCGTTCAGAAAAGTAGCGTCGGATTCCACACCGGCCTTCCATTCCTGGTTCGAGTGATGGATGGAAACGGACCCCTTGAAATAGCCCTCGTTAAAGCTATTGTTCTGAAACGCAATGATAGGCGTGGATAGATCATTCGACCACAAATCATTGGCGTCATTTCTCACCATTCCGCGGAAATCCCCCACCAGGTCCGGTGAAAATATGTGCTGGTAGGAAATAATTCCTATTGTTTCAAAGTTACCGGCGTTCTGGGTTTGCCCTGCAGCTTGCTGCACCTGCTCATTGGGGATCTGGTAGCGCGCCAGTTCGTGGCGAACGCTCATGCTTAACCGGTCGTCCGGGGTCAGGTCGCGTTCATAATTCAACGAAAAATCGCCGGTTGTCCCGGTGTTGGTAAAGTTTTCCGGGACAGGCGGATTCAGATAATGCTCCGTCATGTTGCCATGNNGACCACCTCCCCGTGAAATCCCTCTCGTGCATCCTGGATCGTGTTCAGCTCCACGACACCGCCCATTTTTCTGCCATATTCGGCCGGAAATCCAGCCGTGTAAATGGACATGGACTGAATGTCATTGGCTTCCATTTCATTGCCAAAGCCTGGCGAAAGATTGTTGGTTAGAGGGATTCCGTCCACCACAAACTGGGTCTGGTATTCGGAGCCGCGCGGATGCAGCACGGCATTGCCCTCGTAGAGCCATCCGGGCTGCGTGTTTACCAGGTCCTGCAAGGAGCGACCTGGCAACGAGGAAACCCGGTTATCAATCGTGTCCGACCCGATTCGATTCACCGACCCGGAGCGGGTAGGGTCAATCAACGTCACATGATCAGTCACAGTAACAGTTTGGCTCGCGGCAGCCAGCGCCAGCTTAATGGGATATTCCGCGGGTAGCGCAGACCGTACCTCCACCGAGGCGGAGTATGCGGAAAATCCCTGGTGCTTGACTTCAATGCGATATATCCCAAATGGGATTTTCTTGGCGTCAAGATTTCCGGCTTGGTCGGTGGCAAGAGATTTTCGGACCTGGTTGGCCTCGCTCACCAGGCTCACAGAGCTTTGCACGCCCGCACCCGATGGGTCGGTAACCTTAATTCGCAGCTCGCCGGTATTGCTCTGGCCGAAAAGCGGAAGAACACAAAAGAGAAAAAATATAACGCATCGTCTCATATGGCTGTTCATTACTGCGGCATACCTTATTATTTCGGGATTGCGATGCCGTAATGAAAAATGTCTGGCTCATACCTTCTCAGGTTCGCCCCCCTTCTAATCATTCCATTCCCTTCTATTCTGTTCACATTTTCTTTTTGCCCTGAGCATAATTCTTCAACTCATCTGGAAATCTCCACATTGAACTGAGCGGAGATGTAATATTATGACCGGACAAAAATATGCCGGAAGGACCATCATCCTCGATTGCTCTGCCGCCTTTTCAGGCTGGGGCCATTGGTATTGGCGCGGAACCCAAGCTCGAAGATGAGGTAGTTGGGCTTTTCGACGAATTTCGCAACCGGCTTCTTCGTTATGTGCTTTCATTCGGCATACCCCCTCCGGAAGGCGAGGAGATTATCCAAGAGGTATTTCTCGCTCTGATTTGGCACGTCCGCCTTGGCAAGTCCCGCCGAAATTTGCGCGGGTGGATTTTTCGTGTTGCCCACAACCTCGCATTGAAGCGCCACCAGCGCGCGCGGAGGTTTCAAAGTGGCGCGCTCGCAGGATGGGCTTGCGCGAACTTGCGTTATGACCGGCCGGATCCATTTCCAAATCCCGAAGAACAATTGCTGGATAGCCAACGGCAGGCGCGTTTGATGGCTGTCTTCCGCGCGCTCCCCCAAGGGGATCAGTCCTGTTTGTCGTTGCGCTCCGAAGGCCTTCGCTACCGCGAAATTGCTGAAGTTCTCGGCATGTCTCTCGGCGCCGTATCCATTTCCTTGACCCGGTCTTTCAAACGTCTTGAGAGCGCGGATCTCCGTTAACATGCCGCGGTAACATGATGCCGAAAAAACAAATTCACTTGCCGGATCAGGACCTGCTTCTGGCGCTGGACGGCGAACTCCCGCCCCGCCGCGCTGACCAAGTTCATGCGCATATCAGTTCTTGTGGAGCGTGCCTCGCACGGCAGAAAGCCATTGCCGCCACATTTGCCGATTTTAATCACGTCCACTATTTGAACCTTGATCCACCATTGCCATCCGCCGACGCCTCTCGGGCATTGCTTCAGGCCCAACTGGCCGAAATTGCCCAAGGGAGTCGCCGCCTGTCTTGGCCGCAAGTGCTTGGCGCCGCGTTCATACGGCATCAATGGGCATGCGTTTGCGCGGCCGCACTCCTCATCGTGTTTGTGGCGGGCATAGTGAAACATCAAACGCAGATCCGTCAATCCGAGACCCGCGTTGCGGACTTGAATGCTGGAGCAATTCCCAACCGGCTTCTTACACCCGGCATTGCCCTTCCAGTTACCACGGCCGACATTTGCGATGCCACCCAGCGCAACGAAGAAGTGCAAGCAATCCCAACACCATTGCGGCAGGAAGTTTTACAGGAATATGGTCTGGCTGCCACCAGCGCCAATGATTATGAAATAGATTACCTAATCACCCCTGGCCTTGGAGGCGCTGCCGATGTGCGTAATCTCTGGCCGGAGTCCTATTCGTCAACAGATTGGAACGCGCACGTTAAAGACGCTTTGGAAAAGCGCCTTCACCAATTGGTGTGCGAACGTAAGCTCAGTCTCGCCGCTGCACAGCACGAGATCGCCTCGGACTGGATCACAGCCTATAAGAAATATTTCCACACAAACAAGCCAATACCGGGAGCCTCCACATAGTACCGCCGCGAGTTAGCACCGTCGTGGCAAGGTAGAGACGAAAACTTCCTCATAGGCCCTTATGGAACGCGTATTAGGGCAAACAGCCATTGTCTTTCAAGATATTTTTGTTGCAAAGAGAATCGCTCGATTCGGATAAACGCGCACGAAATAGAAACGCTTTCATCCACCGTAATGGAAAGGAGTATTGATGAATTCACACAGTAAATTCCGCGGTGGACCCATTCTATGGTGCATTCTCGCGGCGGTTGTGGTGATCGCTATTTTTGCGGCCGCCGGCATGAGGGGACTTCCCCAGAACGTCGCCTACGTAACGGAAGAAGATGGCGGAATCAGCGTTGTTGATTTGCAGACACTGAAAGTGGTCCGCAGGGTTCATCCTGCCAATGTCGCGCCGCGAGGGATGGGAATCACATTCGATGGCAAATATGTCGTGACAGCGAATAAGGATACAGCCGATCTGGCCGTCTTCAGCACTCCACTGCTGCGATTGGTTCGCCGCATCCATATGGGCGACAACCCGGAATTCGTGAAGTTTAATCCCAGCGGGGAGTGGGTATTTGCCTCCTTTGAACCGGGATCGCAAGGCAAACCGCCCAGTGCAGCGAACGAGAGCGAGGAGGAGAATGAACCGCCCGCGCAGATTGCGTCGTTCCATCTGCCGGATTGGTTGGCAGGACCTGTGGCCATGGCCGGACAGGAGACCGAAGGCCTGGAGTTTTCGCGTGACGGCAAATTGTTGGTGGTGGCCAATGAAGCGCAGAATACGATTGGCGTCTATGACCCGCATACCGGTGCGCGGTTGCGGGAAATTGATTTGAAGTCCTACGGATTGCGTCCGCGCGGAGTGAAGGTATCGCCCAATGGAACCGGTTATGCGGTCACCATGGAAGCATCCGGAACACTGGCATTGCTGAACAATGATTTCAAGGTGGTTCGCTCAGTTCCGACAGCGGCGAAACCTTATGGTGTGGCGTTCGACCGAGAAGGGCGCAGGATTTTCGTGGCTGCCGCCCTGGGACAGAAGCTTCAAGTCTTTGCGGCGGATTCCCTGCAATTGCTCGGCGAAGTGCCTATCGGAAAACGCTGTTGGCATTTCACGTTCACACCTGACGATTCCAAAATCCTAATGGCCTGCGGCCGCTCGAATAATATTTTCATAGTAGATCCGAACTCTTACCGGCTCATTGGAACGATTGAGGGGTTCAAACTGCCCTGGGGAATCGTCACCTATCCGCGATCGTATGGCAGCCTGGGTTTGCCATAGATATGGCGAATACCTGCAGTAAAAAGGGCTGTTACGAAGACTTCGCAAACAGCCGCTATAAAGTAATCCATGGCACGACGAAGGCGGATGGGACCTTCGCGCACGACGACATCGCTGGATAAATTACCGCCTATGTACTCTTGGCCACGNNTGATTATCGTTTAAAGACCAGAGGAGGCCCGCTGACATGCTTCACGCGGAGGTGGAAATTTACGTCCACATGGTCCGCAATCCTGATAAACGGAATGCCCCCGTTCATCCCGTAGTCTTTGCGGTCGAAGACCATGGCTCCGTTAATCTCTCCTGAGCCGGGCCCGTTACGATAAACCGTCAGGGTCATTTTTTCGGGATTGGACACGCCGCGGATGGTGAAGTCGCCATCCACCTCGAAAGTGTTGGGGCCGGACCGCATAACCTTCGTGGACCTGAACGTGATCCAAGGATTTTGCTTGACGTCGAAAAAGCCTTTGCTCTTGAGCTTGCCATTCTTCATGCCGCTTCCGGTATCCACGCTGTCAGCCTCCACCCTGATATCCAATACGCCTGTGGTTGCATCCGGGGAGGGCATTGTTAAGGTGGCATGCCACTTGTCGAATTTGCCGGCGACGGTAACCGAGGCCTTCACATGGAAGGTGATTGAACTGCCTGCCGGCGTAATCACGTAAACCGGAGCTGACACTGGGGTCGGTGACGGCTCTTGCCCCGGCGCCGTCCCCGATGACGGCTGTTGCGCCGCCGGTGCTGGAGTTTGCACGGAGCTCGGTGATGGCTGCTGCGCTGGCGCTGCCGAAAGAGCGGCCACGCAAAGTCCGGCGGCGCAAAGCAACACTCCGATCATTCGTGCAGTTCGCTTGTAAACAAATCTCATAGCGACAAAGAGTAGCAGATGTCGGCCATTCCTTACTGAAAAAAGCTGCGACGATCACCGGGAGATGTTGTCCCTTTCATCGGATGGAACCCACAACCGAAAAGAGGAGAAAGGACGAAGAGGAGATTCCTCCCCGTGTAGCAGGTTGGGGAATGATCGCGAGCGTTGACACGCGTGATTTCAGAATTGACGAATTGCCAAGCGGTAGAAGGAGGCAAAAAAGGGCTGCTCCGATGAAATCCGGAACAGCCCTTGTAATTTAATCCCTGGCGGCGACCTACGTTCCCGCGCCGTTGCCAGCGCAGTATCATCGGCTCAGCGGG
>PKXT01000269.1 GCA_003133505.1 Acidobacteriota bacterium | reverse complement strand
TCCACCAAAACCTCGAATACCTTGCCTACCAATGTTTCATGGCGCGCAATCTGGGCCTGGCGCTGGCGTTCCTGCAGGAGCGCGAGGCGGCGGCTCTGCTCTTCATCCGGAATTGCGCCGGGCATGAATTGAGCATCGGTATTGGGCCGCGGCGAATACTTGAACGCGAACACACCGTCGTAGCCAACCGTTTCCATCAGCGAAAGAGTATCGGCGAAATCTTCATCGGATTCGCCTGGAAAGCCAACAATGATGTCTGTCGATATGCTTATGGGCCGCCGTGCCGCGCGAATCCAGGAAACCTTCTCAAGATATTCATCGCGCGAATAAGTACGCCGCATGGCACATAAAACCCGGTCGGAGCCGGACTGCACCGGCAAATGTACGTGGTCGCACAGCTCCGGCGTGGAATCAATCGCCGACACAATATCGCGCGTAAAATCCATGGGATGCGAAGTGGTGAATCGAACGCGGCGAATGCCCGGCACTGCGGCGACCGCCAGCAATAAATCGCTGAAGTTCAAACCACGCGCGGTTGGGTCGCGGTAGGAATTTACCGTTTGCCCCAGCAATTGGACCTCGGTATAACCCAGATCGGCAAGCCCACGAACGTCGGCCAGAATCGCAGCGCTGGCGCGGCTACGCTCCGGCCCGCGCGTGTGGGGCACCACGCAATACGTGCATGATTTGTCGCAGCCTTCAATGATGGTCAGGTAGGCGCGAAACGGATTATCGCGACGAGTGATTTCCGTTTCAAAAGTATCTTCGGTGTCGAGCCTTAGACCGGTAACCCGCCGCCCTCCAGATTCCACCCGCGCCAGCAACTCCGGCAATTTGCGATAACTCGCCGAACCACAAACCAGGCTCACCCACGGCGCACGTTCGAAAATTTCTTCGCCTTCCTGCTGGGCCACACAGCCGAGCACGCCAAAGATCTTCCCGCTGCCAGCAGCGCCGCGAAACACGCCCAGTCGCGAAAATACTTTCTGCGCGGCCTTCTCACGAATACTGCACGTATTGAAGAACACTATGTCCGCTTCGTCGGGGCGTTCCACCGAACGATAACCGCGCTCCATCAGCACGCCAGCCACTTTTTCCGAATCGTGGACGTTCATCTGGCAGCCGAANNTAGCTGTTCCACAGTCAGTTCGCCCAGTCCGCGCGCGGCGGGCCGATCCGCTCCGGCAAGCGAATCAAGGCGAACGTCAATCGTTTGCTGGTCGCTGGTCATTAGTCACTGGTTGCGGCTTACTGTTTTTCGCCATATGCCATATGCAGGTGGTTTCGCGATTCTAGCACATGCTCCGCGGTGAATCGCGCGCGAGGCCTCAGTTTGCCCCGCGGTGTCCTGGGCATTCAACTTGATCACATAGTTCAGCTTTCAGCGACGCCTCTGGCACAGTTGTCATCCTGAGCCCGACCCATCGGGGCGAAGGATCTGCATTTTGCATATGAATACGTTTTGACCGCACTACCGGCGTGTGCTACGGTAAATTTTACAACGTAAAATCGTCAAATCGGAGGCCACACAATTTCGCAACTCGCGCTTTTCCTGTTCGCGGGCCAATGGCAAGACCTGATCGAGCAGACCGGCTGGGTCGCGCGGATCGTCCTGCTAATCTTATTCTGCTTTTCCCTCTTGTCCTGGGCCATCATTTTTCAGAAGTGGCTGGCGTTTGGCCGCGCTGACGCGCAGACGCGTAAATTCCTGCAATTTTTCCGTTCCGCCCGCTCCCTGCCCGAGCCAAATCAGCTCAAGATGGCCGCTAACGGCTCGCCGCTAAATGCCGTTTATGAAGCGGGCTATCAGGAACTGCAGTCCCAGATGTCGGCGGCCGGCGCAACGGCGAATGCCGGCAGACCCAAGAATCCGCCGGCGGCTGGTGTGCAAATGCAATTGGCCTCCGCCGAGCAGGTACGCCGTCTGGAACGCAATATGCCATGGCTCGCAACCACCGGCTCTGTGACGCCATTCATCGGACTATTTGGAACTGTATGGGGAGTAATGGATGCGTTTTCAGGCCTTGGTGAAGCCGGTTCAGCAAGTTTGCGTGTTGTCGCACCAGGCATTGCGGAGGCGCTCATTACCACTGCGGCAGGACTCTTTGCCGCCATTCCAGCGGTGATTGCCTACAACCAGTTTGTCAGCCAAATTCGCGGGCTGGCCACACGCATGGACAATTTCACCATGGAATTTCTCTCCGTGATTGAGACAATGTACAGCTAACGGCGCGCTTCAAAATCAGACTACGACCTCACACACCACATGCCACAACTTCAGCGACACACCGATACCTCGCTCGCCGAAATCAACATTGTCCCTCTAGTGGACGTCGTTCTCGTGCTGCTGATTATTTTCATGNNACGTGATGCTGGTGCTGCTGATTATTTTCATGATTACCGCGCCGGTGCTGCAATCCGGCATCGAAGTGGATTTGCCAAAAACCAAAACCGTGAAGGAAATCACCGCCGCGCGCATTGTGGTAACCATCGATCGCGCTCAACGCATCTACCTGGGCGATAAGCCTGTGAATATCCACGAACTTGGCGGATTAATTAAGGCGCAATCGAGCAACTCGCAGCACCAGGCGGTGTTTCTGCGCGCGGATGAAACAGTGCCATTCGGAAGTTTTACCGCCGTGATTGACGCGCTGCGGCAGGCGGGCATCGAGAATGTAAGCATCGTGACCCAACCATTGAGCGAGCGCCCGCAAGCGCGGTAAAGGTTGGTGCTGCGCAGCGCTTCATACGAAGCGACATGCGAAGTAATACGAGCAGGAATTCGTTAGTTCACATCGTTCCTCAATGTCCACTCACCCCGCCCAACTCGATCCCAACAGCCTGAAACGCCCCCTCCTATTTTCCATCGGGTTTCACGCACTGCTGCTTTTCGCCATTCTGGCGTCCGCTGGATTGAATAGGCAGGGCGAAAACTGGGGCGGCGCTGGAGGGGGCGGCGCGATCACCGTGGGCCTTGTCGGCAGTGTACCCGGCGTCACTTTGCCACGACCCGAGGTGGTAACAAACAATCGCGTGGTTGATGAAACCAAAGGGCTATACAAGGCGGAGCCGGAGAAGCCTGTTCCGCTGCCTCCCAACGCCACGGAAATTCCCAAGTTCGAGAAAAACAAACCACCGAAATACATAACTCCCAAATCGCGCCTGCTGGAAAATCCCGCCACTCCCCCGCCGAACGCAATTCCCTATGGACAGGGCGGAACGCCCGCAGTGCCCTATTCCTCTTTCACCATGGGTCAGGGGACACAGGGCGGAATGGGCGTGGCGTCGGGCAGCGGGAATTTCGGCTCGCGATTTCCGTGGTACGTGGAGGCGGTGCAGCGAAAAATCAGCGGCAACTGGCTGCAGGCTTCCGTCGATCCAAACTTGCGATGGGCACCGCGCGTGGTGGCATCGTTTCAGGTGCTCCGCGACGGCAGCGTCGCCAATATCCAGGTTACCCGGTCCAGCGGAAATACTTCCGTGGATACGTCCGCCGTGCGCGCCATCCATGATTCCAGTCCGATGCAGCCGCTGCCCAACGAATACAGCGGCTCATACGTGAACGTGGAATTTTGGTTTGACTATCGCCGCTGAACTCCGTTGCCTTGATGTAGCGCCGAGCGTTACGGGCGGCATCTTCCGATGCGCAGGGCAGGAAGCAGTGCAGAAAAAGCAGTTCCCTCACGTAAAGCACGGTCCGGGGTGACCTAAGGGTTGACGAGTTCTTTCCATTCGAAGCGGAGAGATGCCTCCTTAAGCGCGGCAATATCCAATGCGGTATTCTGATATTGGAGAATAAGTCTTGAAAATAAACTTGATGGCAATTGGGTACGCGGCATTCCTTCTCGTATTAGCGGCAATTCTCTGTGCACGTCCCGCATCCGCGCAAGACTGGTTCAAAACCGGCACGGGCCTCGGCGTCGAGAAAGCGCGCGTGGCCGTCCCCGAATTTGGGGCGCGTGATGCTACCGCGCAGCCGCTCGAAAAAGTATTTCACGATACGTTGGTAAACGATCTCGGCTATTCCGGAATTTTGGAGCTAGTAAGTCCCAGTTTTTATCCAACCAGCCTGCCAAACTCGCCCACGGACTTGAAAACGGGGGATTGGAGCGCGGCACCAGCGAGCGCCTACATGGTGGCGTACGGAAACCTTTCCACCAGCGGCGGAGCGGTGGCCGTTTCCGGCTGGCTCAGCGACGTTCACAATGCCGGCACGCCTCCAGCGCTATCGAAAATTTATCGCGGCCAGCCCACCGAAGATGACGCGCGCAGCCTGGCCCATCAGTTCGCCGATGCAATCGTGGCGCTGCTGAGCGGCGGCTCGCCCGGCATCGCCAGCACTCGAATCGCCTTCATCACCAACCGCAGCGGGCACAAGGAAGTTTGGGTGATGGATTACGACGGCGGCAACCAGCATCAGTTGTCCCACATCGGCAGCACGTCATTGACGCCGCGCTGGTCGCCCGATGATTCGAAAATTGCCTTCACCTGTTACGTCCCGTTTCACGGATTCACCTCCGTCCAAATCTGCATGTTGTCGCT
This sequence comes from Acidobacteriota bacterium, assembly GCA_003133505.1. GTDB lineage: Bacteria > Acidobacteriota > Terriglobia > Acidiferrales > UBA7541 > PALSA-278. Next base: position 3,106 of record PKXT01000269.1, on the reverse strand, counting down.
GGATACCGGCGGCATGCTGGCCTTTGAACGATTTCAGGGCACCAATAGCTCGCCCGCATGGTCGCCCGACGGCAGCAAGCTCGCGTTTATGTCCAGCGCGGGCGGCAATCNNCCAACCGGCGGAGGGATGCATCGCCTCACTTTTTCCCGCGCGGTAGATACTTCGCCGGTGTGGAATCCCAAGACTGGTCAGCAGATTGTGTTTGTGAGCGACCGTGGCGGCTTGCCCGCGCTCTACGAGATGAATGCGGACGGCTCAGACGTGCAGAAAATTGATACCGCTGACAAAGGCTATGTGATTGATCCGGCCTGGTCGCCCAACGGGCAATTACTGGCTTTTTCCTGGCGGCGTCCCGATGGCAACTACGATATCTACGCGATGGACGTTGGCTCGCGCGCTTTGGTACAGCTCACCCGCGATGCGGCCCGCAACGAACGCCCAAGCTGGGCTCCCGATGGACGGCACATCGTTTTTGAATCCACTCGCACTGGCGGACGCCAGATTTGGGAGATGCTCGCCGACGGCAGCAATGCCCGCCAGCTCACTTCCGGCCCCGGCGAATGCGAATCCCCCAACTGGTCCTCACGGTAGATTTGGTTGGTGAAGATTCCCGCTATTTGACGATCGCAAATTATAGCCGCGGATTTGTAACCACGCGGCGATGTTGGTGATAGGATAAACCGCAGGGCTGGCAGCGCAGGCAGCGCATAATCAGGCGCGCCGCGGCAGCCAAGCCCATGAGGAGGACGTGAATGCAGACCCAGTTCCTGCGCGAGACTGTTAGCCAATCCCTAGGCCAATCGTTGCGCCAGTCTCTCAACCCCAATCTTAAGAGAGCCGCGCTGATGGCTACTTGCGGCATTCTGATGTTCACCGCGGGGTGCGCCAAGAAAGCCGCCGCTCCAGTGCCGCAGCAAACCGCGACGCCGCCCGCGCCAGCCGCGTTCCCAACGGTGACGCTGAATGCTTCCAACACGTTTGTGCACCCGGGCGATTCGGTAACGCTGAATTGGACGTCCACAAATGCGACCGATCTCGATCTTTCTCCCGGCATTGGCAAAGTGGCGCCCGAAGGTTCGCAACCGGTGACACCGTCGGAATCCACCACCTATACCATCAAGGCCTCCGGGCCGGTCGGTTCCACCAGCGCGAGCGTGCGAGTGACGGTGTCAGCAGCAGCCCCCGCGCAGCCAGCACCAGCGCAGCAGCAATCCATGGAGGAAATGTTCCGCGCCAATGTTTTCGACGCCTTCTTTGATTTCAACGGGGCGGATATACGCCCGGACGCGCGTGACGCGCTTTCCAAGACGGCAGAATTTCTGCGCACCCATCCGGAAGTCCACGTGAATATCGAGGGCCATTGCGACGAGCGCGGCTCAACCGAATACAACCTCGGATTGGGCGACCGGCGCGCTGCGGGGGCGAAAAACTTCCTGGTATCCCTGGGAGTTACCGCGGACCGTATGGGTACGGTCAGCTACGGAAAAGAGCGGCCTTTCTGCACCGAGCACAGCGAAGAATGCTGGCAGCAGAACCGCCGCGCACACATCGTAATGGCTCATTAATCTGGGCATTACTGGCGGGGCGTACGGAAGATGGAATTTCCAAGCGCCCCGCTTTTTAGTTAGGAACCTGAAGTTACAGCAAGGAGGGCATTGTGCGGATTAAGTTGGTAATTCCAATGGCGGCGGCGCTGCTGCTGGGAGTTGTGGGCGGCACGCTGCTGACTCCGCTGCCGGCGGGCGGTGTGTCAAAGGAAATGATCGAGCTGCAGCAGCAAGTGGCCACGCTGATTCAAAATCAGCAGGACATGCGCAGCACCATGGATCAGCAGAATGGCGCATTGAAAGTGTTGATCGAGCAATCCGTGGATTCGGTCAACAGGCTCAGCGGCACGATGGACCAGTTGCAAAAGTCGGTGCAGGAAGTGAACGCGACTTCCGGCTCGCGCGTGGATTCGCTTTCCACACAGACCCAGGCTATTTCCGACAATCTGCAAGTCGTGCAGTCGCGAGTCGGCAAGCTTTCCGATCAGATGACTGACCTGAAGAGCCTGCTGCAAAGTGTTGACGCGAAGATTTCCGGCGGCGCTCCATCGTCCGCGGGGGCGAATGGGCCGGGCGATATGTCGGCGCAACCCAATCCGGCCGCGGGCGAGCCAAATAGCCAGCCCAGTGTCCAATCGGGCGGCCAGCCCAATAGTCAGTACAATGGCCAGTCAAGTGGCCAACAAAATGGAATGACCGGGCCGCCGAGCGATTCTGGTTCCGGTTCGCCTGATGTGCAGCCATCCGGTCCGCCGTCATCCGATGCCCAGCCTTCCGGCGCGGGTGGAGGAATGCCGCCATCAGCGGAGGTGCTCTATACCAGCGCGCTTCGCGATTTTTCAGGCGGTAATTACGACCTGGCAAAGCAGGAATTCCTGGATTACCTGAGGAACTTTCCAGAGGCGGCGCTAGCCTCCAATGCCCGCTTTTATATGGGCGAAATCGAATTTCAAAGCGGCGATTATCACGGCGCCATCGCGCAATACAACGATGTCATCAACAACTATCCACACAGTTTTAAGGCTGCGGCAGCGCACCTGAAAAAGGGTGAAGCATTTATTGCGCTAAAATTGCGCTCGTCGGCGATTCATGAATTCCGCACCGTCGTGGAATCGTATCCCGGCACGGACGAAGCCAGACGCGCCAGGGAAAAACTTGCGCAGTACAGCGTTCACTAGATTGCTTCGCAAGTTCGGCCACCAATTTTATCGAGGGCCACTATCAGGGAGAAATCATGTCGGTTAACAAAGCCATTTTAGTTGGGCGGCTGGGGCGCGATCCCGAGACACGGTTCACCTCGGGCGGGCAGGCGGTCTGCAATTTCACCATGGCCACGGACGAGACATATAAGGACCGCAATGGCGAGCGCCAGAAACGTACAGAGTGGCACCGCATTGTGATGTGGGGCAAATTGGCCGAGCTGGCCCAGCAATATTTGAAGAAAGGCTCGCTGGTCTTTGTTGAAGGGCGGATCCAAACCCGTCAATGGGACGACCGCGAAGGGCAGAAGAAAAGCACGACTGAAATTGTCGGTACCGGGATGCGTTTTCTCGGCGGG
>PKXT01000094.1 GCA_003133505.1 Acidobacteriota bacterium | reverse complement strand
TTGTAGGACAGTACACTAGATCATGCCAGCATCTCCAAAGTCCGATACCGCTCCTGCGATTACGCCACGTCGTTGGACGTATGTAGTGCTGATCTTCGCGCTCCTGTTTGTGCTGATGCCTTTTCTGTTCTGGCGAGCCACCTGGTTTGGGGGTCCAATGACCGAGGCACAGATTGGCTCAGCGCTAAGCGGCAAAGAGCGGCCGCGTGATATCCAGCACGCCCTGGCGCAACTGGAGCTGCACATTCGCGTCAGCGACCCGAACGCGCGTCAGTGGTACCCCGCCATTGTCGCCTTGGCCGTCAGTCCCGTGCAGCAAGTACGCCTGACAGCGGCGTGGACCATGGGGCAGGACAATCATTCCGTTGAATTTCACCACGCCCTGCTCGGGCTGCTGCGTGATTCAGATCCGATGGTGGCGCGCAATGCAGCCTTGGCGCTGGTGCGATTTGGCGATGACAGCGGGCATGCGGCAATCGTGGCCATGCTGCAACCCTCAGTCATCATCAGTCCTGTGGATGGTCGGTTGGAGAGAAGGCTAAAGATCGGCGACCCGGTAAATCCGGGTGCGATGGTTGCGCGCGTCCAAACCGCTTCAGGAGGCGTCGACATTCGAACCTTGGTTCCCGGCACCATTCAGTCGTGGAATTCAGCCGAGAACGCAACAGTGACACAAGGGCAGGCAATTGCCCTTATCGAGCCGAGTGAAGAGATGGTTTGGGAAGCGTTGCGCGCGTTATATTTGAAAGGGACGGCCGCGGACTTGCCGAATGTCGGGCGCTACACGCGGCCCGTCGAAGGCATGTCGAATCAAGTCCGCGAACAGGCTCAACTCACCATGAAAGCGATTCAACAGCGCCCGTCCACTCCGTAGTCAAAAACCCTGACGAATTTAGTAGGGAACTGGTCCCCAGGTGGATTCGAATTCCGCGAGAGGAATCAGGTCAATGGCGTCCCAGGGGCAGCCTTCCAGAAACGATCCATCGGGGCCTTTGCTGGTGCATAGCTTGCAGCCGATGCACAGAATGGGGTCAACCATGATCCGGCCAAACGGCGGATGCTCTTCGTCGCGGACCCAGTACATGCACTGGGCCACGGGACAATATTCCGTGCAGGCCGGCGAACCGGAGCAGCCGGTGCAGGAATCATTGATCACAGCGATGATGTGCGGCTTGCGTTTCCGCTTAGTAGTGGTGCCCTCCGACATCGGATAGGCCTTGACGGCCTCGCCATTGATGTGGGCATCCAGCTCAACTGGCAGCGACGGCATTTACTTCTCCCGTATAAGTTTTAAACACGCCATCATTTTCGTTCGTGCGGTTTGCTATGTCAAACTCTGTCGTACTCGCTCTAATCTGGCCAAGCGCCACCGCAAAAATGGTCGAGAGCAAGAGAGATTCCTCCGTCGCCAGTCCCGCGCCGTTCGGAACGACGGCTCAGGAGAAGGGCATCAGATGTTACTGCGAGTGCATCCGCGCAATGACCGCATCGGTAAATTCGCTAGTGGAAGATTTTCCACCGACGTCTCGGGTTAGGGGCTGCCCCGCAACATAGATGTCGCGGAGGGCCGCCTCGATGTTTCTGGCTGCGCGGTCTTCACCCAAATGATCGAGCATCATGATCGCGCTCATCAGCAGGGCGGTGGGATTGGCCATGTCCTTCCCCGCAATATCGGGAGCGGTGCCGTGAACGGCTTCGAAGACCGCCGCGTCCTTGCCGATATTTCCGCTGGGGACCACGCCGAGGCCGCCCACCAGACCGGCGGCGAGGTCGCTCATGATGTCGCCATACAAGTTGGTGAGGAGCAGCACGTCGAACTGATGCGGGTCGAGAACCAATTGCATGCAGGCGTTATCAATGATCAGCTCCTTGTATTCCACCTGGGGAAAGCGCGTGGCCACTTTCCGAATGGAGGTGAGGAACAGCCCATCGGAAAGCTTCATGATATTGGCTTTGTGAATGCCGTGAATTTTCTTGCGGCCGAATTTCACCGCGTAGTCGAAAGCAAATTCGGCGATTCGGGTGGAGGCTTTTTCGGTGATGATTTTCAGGCTTTCCACCACTCCGGGGACGACGATGTGTTCGAGGCCGGCATAGAGGTCTTCGGTATTTTCGCGGACGATGACGATGTCCACATTTTTGAAAACGGAGCTGACGCCTTCGAGATTTTTCACGGGACGAAGGTTGGCGAAAAGCTCGAGGTGCTGGCGGATGGCCACGTTCAGGCTGGGCGCTCCAGTTACAACAGCCGTTGCCAACGGCCCCTTCAGTGCGACGCGGTTTTTCTCAATGGAAGGAAAGATAAAATCGGTGAGGTAATTGCCGCCCTTGCGCTCGACATCGGCGCGCATGGGCATTTCCTCCCAGCCAATGTGGACGTTCGCGGCGGAAAGGATTCGCTGCACGGCGCGCGAAATCTCCGGGCCGATCCCGTCACCGGGAATCAGCGTTACATGGTGCTTAGGGGTTGTTGCTTCTGTCATTTCTCAAGCGGTACCTTATGTACGCCGGGAGCGAGCGGGAATTTGAATTTCCAGCGGGCCTGTTATTGGGCTAACTTGCCTCGGAAAAATCTCAAAATAGTGGTTTTAGAAACTCGTGATTTTGCGTCGATTAGGAACTTGTAATATACGTAGTCTAAACGGTTTGCAGACGCATGACTGTCAGCGTTGTAGCGATTAGAAATGGCCAGTTGTGCAGCTCGATTGGGTGATGCCAGCCTTGCGAGCCGGATATCATCCGCCGAGCTTAAAAAAATGGCACGGGGATGCGTGGAAGGCGTAAGAATTGCGCGATCCGCGGAGCAGACATGCCACGCAGAGGGGGCGGCTCCGTCGTCCGACTGGCGAATTTTGGCTGCTGTAATCATCAACTTCTATTGTGCGGGGAATGGGGAAAAATGCAAATTTAGGATGTCTGTGAAGGTGGCGTCCGGGCGGCAAATTATGCTGGTGGGTCAACTGCCATGGGGATAGCCGCCGCGGTGCAGGACTATGGGGTGGTGCGGTAGCGTTGCGGTGGGATCGCGGAGAATGGCCGCAGTTTGTATGGCGTAGGGTTTACGCGACCGCCAGCCATCGGGGTAGGGCACCAGTCCCTGGGACAGGCGCGGCGCCTCTCCGCCAGGTTGATTGAAAAGGCCCTGCAGCGATTCACGGAGGTTACGAATGCTTGTCCGCACCGAACCNNAAGCCGCTGGAAATAGGCGGCCTGATCTTTGCGCCCCTTTAGAGTGAGCCGGAGCAGCTTCGTCCGGCGATTTGCAGCGATGGTAAACGTGCCGCAACTGAAGCCTCGAGGGGGATGAGTTTTCCGTCGGGGAGCCCGCCGAAGAAAAGTCGCACCTAATGCGAGAAGCAGATGTCTCGCGTCAAGCGCGTGCAAATCGCGCTGAATCGAAAGAAAGAAAGAAAGATTTCTCATCGTCCGGATAAGAACGATTGGGACGAACTCGAGATGACGGGCCTGAGTTGGGAGATTGAGTGGACACGGCAATAGCAGATCCCTCCCTTAGGCGCGCAAAAGATCGCGCGATGGCTCTGGATAATCCTAATTTTATGGGCGCGGCAACGGTGGAAGCGGTGAGTTGCGGAAAAAAGCAAGGTTCAAGTGGGTCCCGGATAAACGCGACGCGTTTTCCGGGATGACGGATTTGGGGCGTGAGCGATATCAAGGGGTGAGGACGGATTTCACCCTCCGTAAGTGGCGTAAAGGATGGCCATTTCAAAGCCAAGGTGACAAGTGCGTCAGCAGATCCGACGCCCTGAAAGGCTCCCCTGCTGCAGACAGGACCCTCCAAAAAGTAGGTCCATGCCAGCCACAGCTGGGGAGTGGTCATCGGGCACCCGGCTAACACCATTCGCTTTCTGTGACGTGCGGCGTTCGGTGTCTGCTATAATCAAAAACGAAGACAGAGACGACAAAGATTCAGGAATCGCGAGAATCCAGGAAGGCATCCAATAAAAGCGGGAGGGAACTGCAATGATTGAATTGACACCGGTGGCCATTGACAAAGTGAAGGAAATTCTGACGCAGCAGACGCCGCAGCCGGCGGGATTGCGCGTGGCGGTGGTGGGCGGAGGCTGCTCGGGCTTCAGCTATCACATGGCCTTTGAAAATCAGGCCAACGAAGCCAGCGACAATGTTTACGAATTTGGCGGCCTGAAAGTGATGGTGGACCAGATGTCTGAAATGTATCTGGACGGAATCACCATTGATTATCTCGAGACCATTGAAGGCGCGGGGTTCAAGTTCAACAACCCCAACGTGAAGAGCACCTGCGGCTGCGGCAGTTCGTTTAGCGTATAAGGGCAGTGTGTAAGGCGCGCCACACCTTTGTGGTTGTTCGGCTCCCGTGATTTGGTTTCGCGGGAGCCTGTTTCATTTTTGGGGCGGATTTTGGCGATTGTGGAAAGAAAGATAGATTTTGCGGCGTCCTGAGAAGAATGAGCGGGACGCGTTCGTCATAACGGGCCGAGTTGGGAGATGGAACGGAGATAGGCAACAGCAGATCCCNNGTAGACCTCAGGCCAAGCAGGATGACCTGGAATTGGTTGGGGCGGATGAAACGGTAAATTGCATTTGCCCTGTGTGCTTCGTATGCTGGTAAATCCGAATGAAAATCGCGCTCGCGCAATTTAATCCCACAGTAGGCGACTTCGCAGGTAATTCCGCGCGCATTGTGGAAATGACCGCGGATGCCCGGCGTCGCGGTGCCGATCTCGCTGTGTTCTCCGAGCTTTGCCTATGCGGGTATCCGCCGTTAGATCTGGTTGAGCGTCCAGCGTTTGTAAAGCAGAACGCGCAAGAACTGCACGCGCTGACCAGCCGCCTNNGAGTTGCCCGCGCTCGTCGGATATGTCGGGAGGGCCCAGGACGATACCGGCAAGCCAGTAGCCAACTGCGCCGCGCTCCTGATGGACGGGAAGGTCGCTTTCGAGCAGCGCAAGATGCTCCTGCCCAGCTACGACGTATTCGACGAATCCCGCTATTTTCAACCCGCACCGCGGCAGTTTGTGTTTCCAATGGCTGATCAGCAACTCGGTATCACGATCTGCGAGGATTGCTGGAACGACAAGAATTTTTGGGCGCAGCGCCTGTATGAGCGCGATCCGGTCGCGGAATTGAAGGAAAAGGGAACCACAGTCCTGCTGAATATTTCGGCCTCGCCTTACACTCTCGATAAGCGTGCGCTGCGCCTGGACATGCTGCAAGCGATTGCCCGGCACCATTGTCTGCCCATCATATATGTAAACCAGGTGGGCGGAAATGACAGTCTGGTTTTCGACGGCTCCAGCGTGGCGATTACCGCGGATGGAAAAATCGGGGCGCTTGCGGCGTCGTTTAAAGATGATCTTGTACTATTCGATACGAGAACTGTATCGGGCGACATCCGTCCACAACCACTCGACGAATTGTCCGCAGCGTATCATGCACTGGTCTGCGGGACGCATGACTACGTTCACAAGTGCGGATTTCGCAGCGTTGTCATAGGCCTCAGCGGAGGCGCGGATTCCGCATTAGTTGCCGCGATCGCCACTGATGCGCTCGGTGCGAAGAACGTCCTGGGCGTGGCCATGCCGGGACCGTATTCGAGCGAAGGCAGCCTGCGAGACGCGCGACGGCTGGCAGAGAATTTAGGTATACGTTGTGTCACGCTGCCGATCGGAGAGATTTTTGCCGCTCATCGCAGGACGCTATCCGAAATGTTTGCGGGGCGACCTGAAGATGCAACCGAGGAAAATATTCAGGCGCGGGTGCGGGGAAACCTGCTGATGGCCCTCTCCAACAAGTTTGGCTCGATGGTTTTGACTACTGGTAATAAGTCGGAGATGGCGGTGGGTTACTGCACCCTGTACGGCGATATGAACGGCGGGCTGGCGGTGATCGCGGACCTTCCGAAGATGATGGTCTACCGGG
>PKXT01000173.1 GCA_003133505.1 Acidobacteriota bacterium | reverse complement strand
GCTAATTTGTCGGTCTCCGATATGACTATCACCGCCGAAACGTCCAGTGGTACCGTCAGCCCAGCTGTCATTTCCGCCGACGGAAAGTGGATGGCCTATGCCACTTCGGAGCGTGGGCAGTCCGCTATTCATATCCGCCAGATCGCGACTGGTAGCGATGTTCAGGCTATACCTCCCGCGCAGGGTGATACCAATGGCCTCACTTTCTCGCCGGACGGTAATTACCTCTATTACTCCTTCCACTCCCCCGGCAGTTCGGTAGACATTCTTTACGCTGTCCCTTCCCTCGGGGGAACGCCACGAACTGTTTTGAGTGATGTTGACTCTCTGATCAGTTTTTCACCCGATGGAAAGCAGTTTGTTTTCGTTCGTAACGATCAATCCCAGCAATCCACAGCGGTATTGATTGCTAATTCGGACGGGACGGGCGAGCATGTCCTTGCCCAGCGCGCCAGTCCGCGTTTTTTCAGCGACAGTGGCCCCTCTTGGTCGCCCGATGGCCGTCGCATAGCCTTGGGTGCTTTCGATGTGAGTGCCAATACAATTTTTTATCCCCTGCTCTTGGATGTTGCATCGGGCCGTGAATCTCGCTTGGGTAAAAAGGATTGGGGCTACCTCCGCCAGTTCGTCTGGCTTCCTAATGGCAATGGAATTGTGCTTGCTGGATCTCCTGGCGTCCAGTCCCTGAATTCCCAACTCTGGTTAATCACGTATCCCGGCGCTGTGGAGCGTCGTATTACCAACGATCTGAATCTTTATGTTGGCGCAAGTATTACGGCCGATGGGAATACTTTGCTTACCGTTCAAGCCGGGATCGTTTCCGATATCTGGCTTGTCCCGTGGGCCGCTGCTGGGGATGCTTCCACCGGTCGCGCGATCACCTCGGGCACTCAGATTGCTAATGGATATACCGGCATTGCATGGCTTCCTGGAGGACAAATCATCAACGCCTACTATGGCAGCGGTCAGCTCGGTATGATGCAGGCCGATGTTCAGGGTGGTGCATTCCATCGCCTTCAGTTGAATGGAACTGCCAGTATTGGACCGTCGCCTTGCCAAAACGGCTTCGTGTATTCAGCCGGAGTATCTCTCAATTCTTCAATTTATCTGTCGAATTCCAGCGGCTTGCGTCAACTTACTCCTGGCCCGCATGACTCATTTCCCGCTTGCTCGCCGGACGGAAAGTGGCTCATCTATAATGTCGACACCTCCACGAACCCTCATTTAATGAAAGCTCCATGGGATAATCCAGCCCAGGCGGCTCCTTTCGGCGCATCGGGTAACGACTCTGGCGACGTTCTGGCGTCTTTTTCCTCGGACGGCCGTTGGGTTGCCGCGATTGGTCGGATAACGACCGGCGCTACTCATCAAAGCACCATCGTCATAATGGACGCTAAAGATGGTGCACAGCGCGCGGCATATCCGCTTCCCAAGGACGCTCTCTTGCGCACAGAGGGGGGGCGTGTTATCGCTTGGGCTCCCGATGGCGCTGGCGTGGTATTTATCCGCCATTCCGAGGAAGTGGGCAACCTTTGGCTTCAACCAGTTGACACTTCACATTTTGATAATTCTCCTGCGGCACGCGAAGTCACCCATTACTCCTCCGGAGATATTTTTAGCATTACTTTTTCTCCCGACGGGAAAAAGTTAGCTCTCTCTCGCGGCCACCAATCCACCGACGCCGTCCTTATTTCCAACTTCCACTAGGTCCGGCATCGCCCGCCCGTTTTCACCGCTGGAATCCTCCTTGTATTTTTTTGGCCCCCGCCGGAACCAGCGTCCTTTCGTGCTGAGCGCAGCGAAGCATCTGCTTTTGCCCCTCCGTCCCTCGTGCGCCGCTGTAGGGCACTCCCAGCATATTTCGTCGTTGCGAGTTGGCACATCGAATCTCTCTTTCCCGCACGAACTCACAAATTCAGAATGTCCCCATCGCTCATCTTTTGATAATCCATGTCTTTCGGAGTCATCGCTCGCCGCCTTCCATTTTCCCCTCGTCCCGCTCCCGTGAAATCCACCCGGCTTTCCGCCGCTCGCTGCCGCGAAGTTCGTTCCAGCTGCGCTCCCAGCACTCCGGTTGTCCATTCACTCACTACTTTTCGCGCTGTCCCGGGCAACGCCTGACGCGCGCGGCCCACACCAGGTTCACCGCCATCGCGCTTGCAAAATCCCGCACCCCGCCATCTCCCATCTCTACTGGCTGCAGCGGTACATAAATTTGTTCTTCCACAAATGGCGAATACCTGGGTGCCCTGTCTCGTCCTTGAGGTTGAAGAGCACCGTCGCCATAGCATCGGCGCTCGATCCTAGGNNACCGCTATTACCCCCCCCATCTCCGCGGTTTTTCCAGGTTTTTCGATGGAACGATGGTGGGTTGATTTTCCTGAACTCCGGAAGACATGGTAGGCGTGGTCGTGTTCCTAGGAGATGTCATTTTAGTAATTTCTCTCAACGGTTCTTATCACACGAGCTTTTCGGTTTGGGTCTCCTACCGTTTCATCGCGTAGGATGCTACTCCCGCTGTTGCAGAGCGTCAATCCCAGGCTAAATATCTATCTACATCCAAATCTCGCCATTCCGCGTACTCACACCGTACGTCGCTTCACAAATTTAACAGCGAGAGGATGAACCCACAATGAAACTACGCAACTTGTTAGCTATGACCATTATCAGCCTGGCCACCGTCGGAATGGCCGGCGCTCAAATGAGCAACATGAAGGACCCCATGGTCGGTGGCGCTGCCATGTACCCAACCAAGAACATCGTCGGAATGCCATGAACTCCCAGGATCACACTACGCTTGTCGCTGCCATCCAAGCCGCGGGTCTGGTAAGTACCCTAGAAGGCCCGGGCCCTTTTACTGTATTCGCTCCCACTAACGAAGCGTTCGCCAAACTTCCCACCGGCACGGTTGACACTCTCGTCAAGCCGGAAAATAAGGACACACTGACCAAGATCCTTACTTACCACGTCGTTTCCGGACGTTTAAGCACGAACGACATCAAGAAAATGATTAAGGCTGGCAAGGACACCGCTCATCTCTCCGCCGTCAGCGGCGGCACTATCACCGCAACGATGCAGGGCGGCAAAATCGTCCTCACCGACGAGAAAGGGGGCACCGCGATGATCACCATCGCCAACGTTTACCAGTCCAATGGCGTCATTCAGGTGATTGATTCCGTTTTGATGCCCAGCTAACCGCTCACCTGAGCCGTACACTTTAGAGGCGCGCATCACTTAACCGGTGGCGCGCGCCTCTATTTCACCTACCGTCATTTCTTAGTTCAGGCACCTTCATTCCGATGGCGCGTCTCCTGCTCCAGAGGAATCTCTCTTACCTTTGCCGTGTCAGCAACTGGACATCCGCCATCCCTCCAGACCTGTCATTCACGCGGAGGGGGACCATATTCATCCCTTCCGCGCAGGCTTTCACGGCATCTTCGCCACATGCCGGATCAGTCCTAAATCCGTCAGTCCATTCACGAAAAATTGCACCGCCAGCGCCATCAGTAGCAATCCCATCAGACGCGACAATATGTTCATGCCTGTCTCGCCCAAATGCTTCTGCACCCGCGCCGCGCCCACCAGCGCCAAATACGACACTCCTGCAGTCACCACTATTGCCGAGTACACCACCACATGCTTCCACCAGTCGTGAGCATCTCCGAGCAGCACCATTACCGTCGAAATCGCCCCCGGCCCCGCCAATAGCGGCATCCCCAGCGGTACAACGCTCGCATCCAGCTTCGCCGCTCCTTCCTGCAATTCCGAAGGCGTGGACTTGGTCGCAAAATGCTTGGCCTGCAGCATGTCTTTCCCCACCTGCAGCAGCACTAGACCGCCTGCAATCTTGAATGCCGGCAGGGTTAACCCTAATGCCCGGAAAATCAGTTCGCCCAACAACCCAAATCCCGCCAGCACCACAAATACGGTTATGCACGCGCGTTGAGCCACGGTCTTTCGGCGCGCGGCATCCATATCCGCTGTCATGGTTAGGAAAACGGGAATTACCGCGATGGGATCAACCAGGAAGAAAATTGAACTCAGCGCTAGCAACGCAAAACCCAGCACCGTCGTGAACGTCACACTCATGGCTGTGCGTCACCATATCACATCTTTCGCCGCGAATTCCGCGCAGACTCAGGTAGGACCAGGGGATGCGCGGAGTGCTAGCGGAGTGCTATAGGATACGACTAGCTATGTAATCTACAGGGGAGTACTGAAGGGAGGTCCTAGTGTACTGTCCTACAA
>PKXT01000198.1 GCA_003133505.1 Acidobacteriota bacterium | reverse complement strand
GCGAAGACGGTTCGCGTCACCAGCCGCTGATGGTGCATCGCGCTCTCTTCGGGTCAATTGAGCGATTCTTCGGCGTGCTGATCGAACACTACGCGGGTGCGTTCCCCGCCTGGCTTGCTCCGGTGCAGGCGAGTGTATTGCCCGTGAGCGGAAAATTCATCGACTACGCGCAACAGGTAACGCAGAAACTGAAAGATGCGGGCTTCCGCGCGCATCTGGACGACCGCAACGAAAAGCTGCAGGCGAAAATTCGCGACGCCCAAATGCAGAAGATTCCCTACATGCTGATTATTGGCGGCAAGGAAGCAGAGGCCGGGACTGTCTCCGTCCGCCATCGCACCAAAGGTGATTTGGGCCCGCGCCCCCTGGATGACTTTGTCCGCGATTTACGAACTGAAGTTGCATCGCGCGCTATTTAACAGCGGCTTGCACATACCAAAAACACCAGAGAATTTAGCGGCGTTCTGCGAGTCTTGCCAGGCGGCCCAGGGCATCCCGATCGCGGCGCGCGACGGCAAAGCGCGTGAAAACGCGATCTAGGAGATGGCCAACGCGACCGGGCATTTCATATTCATCGCGCATTACGACCCGCGTATGAGCGGCGGCCGCATCTGCAGAAGCGGCATCCCCAGCGCTCGGCCCAGCGGGAATCAACACAGGAACCAATTCCCATGACTGCAAACCGCGCACGCCGGCGGCGTCTTGAAAGCGCCATTCCAACAGGCATCCAAATTCATAGCGTGTCACAACAGCAGTAAGCGACACTTCCCGCTGGCCCACCAGCCCCGTAATGCGAACTTTTTGCCCCGCGCGAAAATCGGCGTCCCCATCGGAAAGTTCGAATCGCGCCTGAATTTCCACTCCATACCAGTAGGGCATTCTCTGCGGCACGAAAAACGCCGCCACTTCATTCACCGGCGCGGCAATGTGCTGAAGAAGCTCCAGGCGCGCCATCAGCGTGGTTGCGCATTCGCGGGAACATATTGGGGCGGCACTCTGGCGTCCCAGGGGTCGTAGTGAAGTGCGAAAATTATCCGGTCGCCGATGGAGGGATGGCTGTAGAGCCAGAAGCGCGCGAACCGGCTGGGCGCCGGATCGTCCAAATCCACTTCGCCAAGAATCTGGAACGCCTGCGCGGCAACCTGCGTGGAATCGAATGTAAGTCCATGGGTTATTTCCAACCCATAAACATCGGCCTGATGCTCGATGTGGCGACTGAAGGAATTGGCGATCGGCGCAATGAAAAACCCCGTCACGGAAAGAAGAAGCAACATCACCGGCAGCGAAGCCAGATCGCCAGCATCCCGAATCCCCCACGCAGAAGACCAGTGCGCGAGCGTCCAGCCGAAAATGCGATGGGCAAGGAGCAGCCCTGCGAACGCAAGCGCCAGGCCGAACACAAAACCCTCGGTGACGTGGCCGAGCACGTAATGCCCCATTTCATGGCCGAAAGTAAATGCGATCTGCGGGGTGGTCATGCGCGCAATCGTGTTGTCGTACACCACTATACGCTTGGAGCCTCCCAGTCCCGTGACGTACGCATTGAGAACGGTGGACTTTTCGCTGGCCCGCATCAGAAACATGCGCTCGGGCGGAATTCGATGGCCGGCCCGTTGGGAAACTTGCTCAAGTGCGGTAACCAAGGCCGAATCTGTGCGCGATAGCGGCTCAAACTTGTGGAACAGGGGGTCTACCACCAGCGGTTGGAGAAAGAGCATTAACGCGCCCAGTGGAATCAGCGCCAGCCAAAAATAAAACCACCAGCGCCGTGGGCTGCGGCGAATGAGCATGTACAAAATACATACGACTACACTGGCGATGATCCAGTTCACGCCTTGATCTTTCGTCCAATCCCAAGCCCATGAGCCCCAATGCTGAATGGAAAGCCCGTATATGAGGCTGAGGTGATGCCCATAAATGCTCACCGGCAATTCAAGAAAACCCAGGGTCAATATCAGCAGTGGCGTGAAAATGGCGACTTGGAAAATGCTAAACCGCGTGGCGCGTTCGGCCCAGTCACGAAATAGCGGTGCGAGACGTAAACGCAAAATCAGCAGCAATGCAAAAATGCCATACAGAGTGTCCACAAAATAAAGAATCAGATCGAGGCGGCCCAGATGGCGCGCCTTGGCGTATTTATCCGGCGGGAGCGTGTAGTGAGTTATGATTCCCGGGCCGGAGGCATGTGCCCGGGCGGAAGCAGCCGCGTTGGTGTCGCCAATATCACCCGCCAGGGAGATGCGCGCAGCAGATATTTCCGCGCGGGGTGGCTTCGCACCGGCTACAAGGCACGCGCAGAAAAAGAGGCCAAAACCGGAAACGAAAACACCGCGCCGCGGCATAGGAATTTTGGGAATTCTTGCCTTTTTCAAAGGTTTACGAATCGCGCCACCAAATCAATGACTATACGCCAGACCGTCCTTGATAACCGTTAGGATGCGCTTCCCGCCTGCGACGAAAGAAATCCGCGCGCGGCGGTATGATTGAAATCATGAATTCCATTCGGCTCGCATTTCCAATGGTTGTAGCAACCCTGGCGACGGGGATGTTTCCAAGTATATTGCCAGCTCAGGCGAACCAACCACAAACATCCACGCCATCGCTGGCGGAGATTGCGCGGCAGTCTCGCGCCGAACATAGGAATACAACCCGAGCCGGTATCGTCTGGACGAATTACAATCTGCCCTCCGGCTCCGCGGGAGTGAGTGTGGTTGGCCAACGAATCGCAACGAGCGGTCTTCCCCGCGCAAAAACCGCCGATGATGGCGCACCCGGCAATTCCGGTAAAGTAAGTGCTCCAGTTCCGGAGCAAAAAGACTCCAGCAACGGAATCGCCGCAAAGCTGGCGCACGCAAAAGAACGCCTGGCCAGTTTGCGAGTGGACCTCGATCTGGCCCAGAGGAAGTTAGCTCTCGACCAGCATCAATTCGACTCCAACCCCAACAGCGTAAATGACAAGAACGGCCAGAGCCAACTCCGCTTGGAATCTCAGCAATCGTAGGATAAAGCCCGCGAGGTTGCCATCGCGGAAAGAGAAATAGCGTCGCTGGAAGAAAAACCGCCGTCTCGATAACATCGTCACTTGGGCAACGCGCTCCTTCTCAACGGGTTCCTATATCCTAAAGTGGCGTTACTATGGTTTGGCAATTCCAATTCCAGGAAGACTTGATGAAAAAATACAACGAGTTGTTTTTGACACGTTGGATAGGATGCCGGGCGCGTACCTTGATAATCGTGCTCGGTGTATTTGCGATTGTCTTGTCATCGTCGGCGATCGCCGCTCAGCAAGCCGGCCCTCTGCCTGCGCCTACCCAGGCAACTGGACCGGTTATCGTGCCCGCGGCAAAACCGCAGCCACAATCTCCGGCGAATCAATCCTCCAGCGGCCTTTCTCAGGCGCCACCATCCATGCCAGTGGACCAAATTATTCAGCGATTTGCCGCCCACGAATCCGAGTTCAAGACCGAGCGCGATAACTTCACCTACACGCAAACCTTTAGCATTCAAACCATCGATCCCAACGGACAACCGGACGGTGAATATCAAATGACCAGCGACATCAGCTTCACGCTCGCGGGGGAACGCAAAGAGAACATCACTTACGCTCCACCCCCAACTCTCCAGCGCATTTCCATGTCCGAGCAGGATCTGGACGACCTGAGAANNTTTTTTGTGCTCACCACCGAGGATTTGCCGAAATACAATGTGGTTTACGTGGGGCGTGAGCAAGTAGACGAGCTCGGCACCTATGTATTCGACGCCAGTCCCAAGACCATCGAGAAAAACCAGCGTTACTTCCAAGGCCGCGTCTGGGTGGACGATAAGGATCTCGAGGTGGTTAAGACCGACGGAAAAGCAGTGCCCGACATTATAAAGAAAGGCAATGAAAATGTGTTCCCCCGTTTCGAGACCTATCGCGAAAACATAGAGGGAAAATACTGGTTCCCAACGTACACCCATTCCGATGACCTTCTGCATTTTAGTGCGGGCAGCGTTCACATTCGCATGATAGTTCGCTATGCGGACTATAGACGGTTTAGAGTGACTATCCGACTTATAAAGCCGGGCCAGAGCACGCACTAGGGAAACCAAGGCCAATGAGGCCTTGACGGCGTCCGAGTTTTTTACGACAATTCTCGCGAGTAGAGATCCTTCGCGGGGTTTACGTTTCTGTTCAACGGGGGAACGCGTGCAATATTTGCCTGGATGGACGGTGCAGTGCCTAAATCCCGATTGTCCCGCGCGCGGCCACTGGTTGCGATTACGCGACACGCGATTGGAATCTTGCAGCAACTGCGGCCTATCCCTGCATAACGTACCGCCCCCGCTCGGGGGGCGCCTAAGGACGCGCCCGCATCCATTGAGCAGAAGCCGGTATAGCCTTCGACCGCGCTAGGCTCCCCGCCGGATTACACTCGGCTAACATCTCGCCCCTGGTGCGTGTCCTATTTTTGCGTCCATGCCATCGGCCGCCGTATCGAATGAGTCCTAAAACGTAACCCGCAAGGCAAGCTGCAGAATGCGTGGATCGTAAGTTGACGTTACCTGACCAAACGTCCCGTCACAGCGTGCGGGTGGCGCGCACCGTCGCTTCCGACCACACGGTGAAATGGGAGGGCCAACGTTGGGGCGTGCAGCGCGAACAAGTCTGTGCCGGATTGCGCGGCGCTCACGCCGAGATCGAGCGGCGGCTCGACGGCAAGTCCTTCCGACCTACGGCCTCCAGGCCTTGCCGATCGAAAACCAAAACCCCAAACCACGATCAAAACCAAACCAGTCCATCCCCAGATCACCCTTGGAGAAAATCGTGGAAGCGGACATTTCTACTTTGCATTGATAGCCCGATAATTCAAAGCGTGTGCAGCAGCAGCGTCCACGGACGAAAATGAACGCAAGTTCCTGTCCATTTTTGCTGAATCTTGGGGAGAAGCTGTTGAATTCTTCGAAGTTGGCATGATAGGCTCGCGGCACACAGGTACCGCTCGAAGGCCACCCAGGCCGCAGCGGCGTTACAGGGCAGGCCGTGGCGCAGTCCGCAGCCAAACTCGAACAGGGCAACATTCAGGAACGGATTCACGCGGCCATTGCCGAATTCCTGCGAGAACTAGGTAGTCCCAACGCCATTGCGACATTTCATCACAGCGGCCGAAATTCGCATCTCGAAAATGACCTTGGGCTGGGAAGCCTGGAGCGCGCTGAGCTGATTCAGCGTGTGGAAAGCGCCGTCGGTATTCATCTTCCGGAAAGCACTTTAGCTGACGTGACGACTGCAGGAGATCTTGCGGATATTGTCAATCAGTTAAGTTCGCGAACAGACGAGACATTTCGGGAACAAATAACATTTGGCCTTTCGGGGATCCGCGATGACCACGGAAGATGTGCCGAATCCGACCCTCCGTTGCCCGCCAATATCGCCACGCTCGTTGAAGTTCTGCAATGGCGAGCGCGGTTCCAACCGCAACATCAACACATTTTTTTATACGAAGCTGGCGACGCTCCGCCGCGCCCGATTACACATGCCGATTTACTGCAAGGCGCCGAAGCAATTGCGGCCGCGCTGCAATGCGCGGGATTGGAACGCGGCGGTACCGTCGCGCTTATGCTGCCAACTTGTGTGGAATTTTTCTGGAGTTTCTTCGGCGTGCTTTTGGCGGGCGGCGTGCCGGTCCCTATCTATCCCCCGCTTCGTGCCGATCGCATTGAGGAATATGCCGCGCGCCAAACGGCCATCCTGCGAAACGCTCAAGCTCAATTTCTCCTGACGTTCCGTGAGGTGGAACGACTCGCCCTGCTATTAAAGGGTAGCGCTCCCACAATTCGCGGCGTAATGAGCGCGGCCAAGCTGGCCGAGGAGGGCCGAGCCTTGCTGGCTCAGGGCCACAATGGACGCCCAAAACTGTTTGTTCCACACCATGCACAAACGGACAATCTGGCGTTCATTCAATACACTTCAGGTTCCACCGGCTCACCCAAGGGGGTGATGCTGACTCATGCCAACCTGCTCGCCAACATCCGAGCGATTGGCGAGGCGGGAGGAATGGGGCCGAGAGATGTTGCGGTTTCCTGGCTGCCGCTGTATCACGACATGGGACTAATTGGTGCCTGGCTGGTTCCGCTGTATTTCGGCATTCCCGTGGCCATTCTTTCGCCGTTGGCATTTCTTACGCGCCCTTCGCGATGGCTGCGCGCAATTCATATGCATCGCGGCACGCTAAGTCCAGCTCCGAATTTCGCATATGAGATGTGCGTGCGAAAGATTCCGGAAGAAGAGATGGCCGGCGTGGATCTGAGTTGTTGGCGCGCCGCGCTGAATGGCGCGGAGCCTGTTCGCAAGGAAACAGTAGACCGCTTTAGCGCACGTTTCAAGGCACACGGATTTTGCGCCGGGGCGCTGATTCCAGTGTATGGCCTGGCGGAAGCCACGCTGGCGGTTTGCGCGCCAGCGTTTGGCTCAGGCACTAAGGCGGACCGGATCGCACGCGATGCATTCCAAGCCGAAGGGCAGGCAGTCGCGGCAAGCGCCAACGAGCCAAACGTGCTGCAGTTCGTCTCCGTGGGAAAACCTTTGCCGGGCGTGGAAATTCGAATTGGCCTTCCAAACGGTCGCGCCGCCGCCGAGCGCGAGGAAGGGAGCCTGTTATTCCGAAGTCCCGCCGCTACACAGGGCTACTATCGCAATCCGGAAGCGACCGCAGAGTTGATTGACGCCGACGGATGGGTGGATTCGGGAGATATGGCCTACCAAGCTGAGGGAGAAATCTTTATTACCGGCCGCGCCAAGGACATTATTATCAAGGCCGGCCGAAATATCACTCCATATGAAATTGAGGAAATTGCCGGGAACGCTCCCGGCGTCCGCCCGGGCTGCGTGGTCGCCTTTGGCGCGCCAGACCAGCGAAGCGGCACCGAAAAACTGGTGATTGTGGCGGAGTTGCGCCCCGTCGCTGACCGATTAGCTGCCTCGTCTGAAATTGCCGCCAGGGTGAACGCCGCAATCGGTATCCCTCCCGACGTCGTTAAATTGGTATCGCCGGGTGCGATACCGAAGACGTCAAGCGGCAAGCTGCGGCGCAACGAAACCCGCCGGCTATATCTGGCAGGCACAATTGGACAAAAACCCGCGCCCGCGTGGATTCAGTCAGCGAAGCTAGCGGTCAGAAGCGCATTGCCAGCGATACGAAATGCTGCTGTAAAGGTGTGGCGCCGCCCCCCGGAGATTGCGTACGGCATATATACGCTGGCTGTGGCCGGAGCTTGCTTGACGGGATTGCGAGCAGGACTGCTCTTCACGCGGACACCCATGCAATCATCGCGCATGGCGCGTTCCGCCGCGCGAGTGCTGTTGCGCGCCAGCCTGGCCTCAATCGAAATCGAGAATGGTCAGCTATTGGAGGATTTTCACCGCACTGGTCCATGGATTTTCGTCCCCAATCATTCCAGCTACGCCGACATCATGATCATGACGGCGCTCCTGCCCGCCGAGGCGCGCTTCGTGGCCAAAGCGGAGGTGCTTGAAATGCCGCTAATTGGAGGCGTGCTGCGCAAGGCCGGCCATTTTGCGTTCGATCGCAGCGACCCAGGGGAACGTATCGCACAGGCCATGGCCGTGAACCAGGCACTGCAGCTTGGGCAATCGGTAATTATTTACCCTGATGGAACGTTTACCGCTTCAGCGGGCATTCGGCCCTTTCAACTGGGGGCCTTCAAGGCGGCAATTGAGACGGGCCGGCCCATTTGCCCGGTGGTCAGCCGCGGCGCACGCGAATTCTTCCGGGAGAGCAGAATTCTTCCACGACGAAGCAATATCCGCGTCACTTTCGGCCCCCTGCTTTGGCCCACTGATCAAAGTTGGCGGGAACTGGTTCGATTACGGGATACGGCCCGGGAAGTTTTCTCTAGACAAAGCGGTGAACCCCTGCTATAACACGTACTGCATTTTAGGGCACTCGGTCAGATCCCCTAAATCCTGTAGTTTCAGTAATCCACAATAGAAAGGGATTTTGCGTGCATCGTCTCGTGGCGTTTACGCATCTCTAATCTTGTAAAAAAAATTATAGAGGCAGGTTAGCTATGAAGAAAATGGACAAGGAAACACTAGGCGTGCGGTACACCGGGCGCGCGGCGCTGGACCGCGATCCTCTCGAAGATAAGCTGGAGTTCGTGTGCCCGAGTTGTGGGGCTTTAGGAACTAAGTCGGCGCGGCGTCCTCGGGCTGCTTATCACCTTACGGATGGTTTCATTCAGGATTTGCAGGGCGAGGCTTGCATCTGCCGTGGTTGCAGACAATCCTTCCGAGCAGCACCCGTGGTTTTGCTCTACGATCAGGACGAAAAGCGACGCTTTGTTGAAGTCTTTGAGCCCGAAATGGAGCTAGTTGCAGCGGTCAACTAACACCCACTCCCGCTTTCTCACGAGACCTCGTTCGTTTCCTGTCGCATATGTCCTATCAGGTTGCGGCCAAGGTCTTGTATTTGGCTTATGGAGCTTGTTGAAGGCCGGTCCAGTCGCGATCCAGCCTTAAGTGATGTTGCTCTAGAGAGCGAGCCACCCGCTCGAAGGCCTCATCCACCGAATCGGCGAATTGCAGGAGGTTATATTCCTCGGGGGTAACTGTACCGGCCCGCACCATTTCCTTCAGGTTCATCACTTTGTTCCAGTAGTCCCGGCCATATATCAAAATTACATGCTTGGACGAAACCTTGGAGGTCTGAAGCAGAGTCATCATTTCCCACAGTTCGTCCATGGTGCCAAAGCCGCCCGGAAATACGATCAATGCACGCGCCATCTGCGCGAACCACAGCTTCCTCATAAAGAAATAGTGGAAATTAAAGCTCAGGTTTGGCGTTATGTATTTATTTGGCGATTGCTCGTGCGGGAGCTCAATGTTCAAACCTACACTTACTCCTCCCGCTTCAGCTGCGCCACGATTGGCTGCTTCCATGATCCCCGGACCGCCGCCGGAACACACCACAAAACGCCGAGGATGCGAGCCAAAGCTCATCGCCCATGCGGTGAGGCGCCGCGAAAGCTCGCGCGCTTCCTCGTAGTAGCGCGACATTCCCAGAATATTGCGCGCGCCGCGCAGTTTTAGACGAAGGTCGGGCGACGGATGAAGGCGAGCTTGCTTCCCGATCCTGTGGACTCGCTCCAGGGCTCGGTCGCGGGGCAGGATTCGCGCCGAACCGAATATAACGATCGTATCGCCCACGCACGCCTCGGCAAGACGGACGAGGGGATCCNNCCGTATATTCCGCCAGAATGCGCAACGGTCGCGCCGCCGGACTCTCGATAAAGTGGCTGTTGTTATAAGCCAGGCGCGGCCTGTGAATTTTTGTGCGTTTGGGCATTGGGATGTTCTCAGGGCCAAGCCTGCAAAAAACAGGCGCTTTGCCATTGTAGAAGAGGCGAACGCCGGAAGGCCAGCGGAGACCACGCGCGGTACACTTTGACTATGAGGGCGGCTCTATGCATTTTCCGCGCTGTGGCGTTATTCTGCGTCGCAGCTTCATACGCACTCGCGCAGGCACCCGCGGGACCCATCACCGCGCTTCCCGTTTCCCCCAGCAGTAGCCCTAAGCCTTCCATTCATACAGGACGGTCGGCACACGCCGGGCAAGGTCAATCGCCGCTGATCCGCTCGAAAGTGGAGCTGGTCAGCACACCCGTGACAGTGCAAGCTCCTGACGGAGAGTTGGTGCTGACCTTAACCCAGAAGGATTTTCACGTCTTCGACAATGGTGTTGAGCAATCCATTCTGCATTTCGATCTGGGCGGCGATCCTCTTTCCATTGTGTTGCTGGCTGAGACCAGTTCGCGGATCGAGCCGTTGCTACCCGGCGTGCGGCGCACCGGGATCGTCTTTTCACAAGTAGTGATGGGACTGACAGGCGAGGCCGCGGTGCTTGGCTTCGACGACGAGCTCACCATCCTGCAGGACTTCACCGGCTCCCGCGATCGCGTCCAGAAAGCCATCAATCAGCTTCCCGAGGGAACTTCAGGCACGCGGCTGTACGACGGTTTGGCTCAGGCGGTGGCGATGCTCAAGGAGCGTCCTGAAAATCGCCGCCGGATCATCGTGGTGATGGCCGAATCAGTTGACCGTGGCAGTAATAGCAAGCTAGGACAGGTTTTACGCGATGCTCAACTGGCGAATATAACCATCTACACGATTGGGCTTTCCACTACTGCGGCGGAACTGCGCAGCCCGCCGTCCTCCGGCGCTCCGCCTCAGATTACTCCACCGGGAACATTTGGATTGCCGCAGCAGCCCGGAGTGCCCCAGACACCCGGTACAGAGGCGCAACGCTACGGCAATATTGACATCATGGCTCTGGGGGTCTGGCTCGTGCAGCACGCCTCCACAGAAATTCGCAAACAGCCGTTGGAAATTGCCAGCGTCGCTACAGGCGGCGCCAGCATTAAAACGCTTCGTCAAAACTCGATTGAAAAAGCTGTGGATACTGTGGGAGGAGAACTCCATGCGCAGTATTTGGTAGCCTACCACCCGCCGGACGCGGATAGCTTTGGCTATCACGAAATCCGCGTGACCGTGGATCGCCCCCAAGTGAAGGTGCGCGCCCGCCCCGGTTATTACCACTCCCCGCCAACCAATTAGCGCCACATGGAAGTGGCGTGGTAGCAACTTCCGTTGGTAGGAATTACCAGGGACTACGCAATTTCATGCCGAAGTGGCGCGCCTATTCCGCTACCCCTTCCTCTTCCACTTCCTCCGCCAGCGAGGCTGCCGCAGCGATGCGGTCGCCTTCATCAAGCCGCAGCAATCGAACGCCCTGGGTCGAGCGTCCCGCTTCGCGTATTTCCTTCGATTGCACGCGAATGATTTTTCCCTGTCCGGTGATAATCATTACGTCGGAATCCTCGCCTACCTGGAGCGCGGCCACTACCGAGCCGTTGCGATCCGTGCTCTTGAGATTGATCACGCCCTTGCCGCCGCGCGACGTTACGCGATATTCGGCCAGCCCGGTACGCTTGCCGTAACCCTTTTCCGAAACAGTAAGCATGAGCGAAGTGAGTGATTGCCGAATCTGGTCGCTCTCGAGTTCCTCCAAATTTTCCGTCCCCTGATTGAATTTTTCGCGAAGGATGCCGAAATCAACCAGAGCCGCATCCATGCTCACCAGGTAATCGTCATCGTCCAGATCCATGCCGCGAACTCCACCGGCCTGCCGGCCCATGGCGCGTACTTCG
>PKXT01000215.1 GCA_003133505.1 Acidobacteriota bacterium | reverse complement strand
CCGCGCTCGACCGTCGGCACCGTCACCGAGATCTACGACTACATGCGCCTGCTGTGGGCGCGCATCGGCGTGCCCTACTCGCCCGCCACGGGTCTTCCGATCGAAAGCCAGATCGTCTCGCAGATGGTCGACCGCGTGCTGGCGCTGCCCGAAGGCACGCGGCTCTATCTGCTGGCGCCGGTCATTCGCGGCCGCAAGGGCGAATACCGCAAGGAGTTTGAGACATACCTCCAGCAGGGTTTCGCTCGAGCGCGAGTGGATGGCCAGATGGTGAGCCTGGACGATCCGCCCGCTCTCGACAGGCGCCGCAATCACACTATCGAGATTGTGGTGGACCGCCTATTGGTAAAAAATGGCGGCGCGCAGCGCCTGGAACAATCCATCGCAACGGCTTTGAAACTGGCCGACGGACTGGTGACTGTCGCGGTGGTAAATGGCGAGGAACACCTCTACTCCGAAAAGCTGGCCTGCCCCAATTGTGGAATTTCCGTGCAGCAAATCGAGCCTCGTTCTTTCAGCTTTAATTCCCCATACGGCGCGTGCCCGGAATGCCATGGCCTGGGTTCGAAGTATGATTTTGATCCCGGAAAAGTAATCGTGGACTGGTCGAAGCCCCTATTTGACGGGGGGCTTGGCCCGGGCGCAAACTCCGCAGCCCTACAAAATTCGCTGCATGCGGCAGCCGCGGCAAACGGCGTGGATTTGGAGATGCCATTCGACAAACTCACCCAGCGGCACCAGAATTTGCTGCTGTACGGCAATGCGGCAAACGGCGGCAGCAATGGACGCGGGAAGGCCACGGGAAGCAAACGGCGGGGCTTTGTGTACGACGGCATTCTCGCTTATCTCGAAAAAAACTTGACCGACACATCCTCGGAAAGCTATCGCCTATGGCTGACCCAATACATGTCGCCGGTACCGTGCCCGGCGTGCCATGAGAAGCGGCTGCGTCCCGAAAGCCTCGCGGTAAAAATCGCGGGATATTCCATCGCCGATTTCACGGCACTTCCGATCGCGGAGGCGCGAGCGAGCGTGGACCGCATTCTTCCTCAATTGACGCCGCGCCAGCGGGAAATTGCCGGTCGCGCATGGCAGGAAGTGGCCGACCGTCTGGATTTTCTCCTCGCGGTGGGACTCGGCTATCTGACCCTTGGCCGATCCGCCGCTACCATTTCAGGCGGGGAGGCCCAGCGCATTCGACTGGCCACGCAGATTGGCTCACGGTTGCGCGGCGTGCTCTACGTCCTCGATGAACCTTCCATCGGCCTTCACGCCCGCGACAATGAACAGCTGCTGCGCACGCTCGAAACCTTGCGCGATCTCGGCAATACCGTGCTGGTGGTGGAGCACGATGAAGAAACCATACGCCGCGCGGATCATGTGGTTGATCTCGGCCCGGGCGCTGGCTCCGCCGGAGGTTATCTGGTGGCGGAAGGCTCGCCCGCTGAGATTGCCGCGAATCCCGCTTCGCTTACCGGACGTTATCTTTCGGGCGAAGTGTCTATTCCCGTCCCAATGAAACGGCGCGTTGGGAACGGCAAGAATCTGGCGATTTTAGGCGCCACAGAAAATAACCTCAAGAGCATTGACGTTGTTTTCCCGCTGGGTACTCTTACTGTTGTTACCGGCGTCTCTGGCTCTGGAAAATCCACGATTGTGGACGATATTCTTTACCGCGCGCTGGCCCAGGCGATTTACCGTTCAAGAGAGAAGCCCGGCGCGCATCGGGCCCTGCTAGGCTTGGAGCATCTCGACAAAGTCATCCAGATTGATCAGGCGCCCATCGGGCGGACACCGCGCTCCAACCCCGCCACCTACACCGGCGTATTCGGCCCTATCCGCGATCTTTTTGCCATGCTACCTGAATCGCGTGAACGCGGCTATCGCTCTGGGCGCTTCAGTTTCAATGTTAAAGGAGGACGCTGCGAAGCCTGCCAGGGCGGCGGCCTTCGGCGAATCGAGATGAATTTCCTCCCCGACGTTTTCGTCACCTGCGAAGTCTGCCAGGGACGCCGCTACAACGTGGAAACGCTGACTGTGCGGTTCAAGGGCTACTCAATTTCTGATTTGCTGGATTTGCCGATTGATGAAGCGCTTCCAGTGCTCGAAAACGTCCCGGCGATTTATCAGAAGCTAAAGACGCTGGTGGATGTGGGGCTGGGCTACGTGAAGCTGGGCCAATCGGCGACCACTCTTTCGGGAGGCGAAGCGCAACGTACCAAGCTGGCACGCGAGCTTTCCCGCCGGCAGACGGGGCGCACGCTTTACATTCTTGACGAGCCAACTACGGGACTGCATTTTGACGACGTGCGGAAACTGCTCGACGTTCTCAATCGCCTGGTGGACCTCGGCAATACCGTCCTGATCATCGAGCATAATCTGGATGTGATTAAGCAGGCGGATTGGATTATTGATCTCGGCCCCGAAGGCGGCTCGGAAGGTGGGCGCATTGTGGCGCAAGGAACTCCGGAGCAGGTGGCGCGGAATCGCAAGTCCTACACTGGCCAGTCGCTCGTGCGCGCGCTCAGCCCCGCGTTTGGCGTGGGCGCACCGGCTCTTGCATAGGCCTCAGGTGGATACTATTCCGTCAACTAGTATATTTCCGGTACTCAGACTGGCTGGATTCCAAGAATCTTAGCGCGGAAACAGGAAATTCATTTTGGTTGCGATTAAAACCAGCTATATTGTTGATACTTAACCATTTGACGTTTTGTGACTGTGGCGGCGGTTGCGGTTAGAAATTTGCTTATGTTCTCTATTCGTTCGCCTATTTCCGGGCATGTCTCTCTTACTACGTGCCCGTCCCCCGAAGTTTGATTTTCTGCGGGCTGCCACCGCCGTTGTCCGTGATGCCGACCGCCGCCATTCGCGGGCCCGTTTGTGTGGGGATGAAGCGTACGACGATATTGCATGAGTCTCCCGCGCGGATGCTGCCGCCACACGTGTTGCTGACGGAAAAATCCCCAGGATCAGCGCCGTTGGTCTTGATGCTGGTGATAGTGAGGGGGGTCGAGCCGATATTGGTCAGTACTACGATCTGCGGCTGACTGATCTTCCCTACCATTTCATTAGCGAAATTCAGACTTGTGGCGGAGAGTCTAACCGAAAGTCCGGTACCCATTACTGAAATTATCTGAGGTTGGTTGCTTCCGTCGTCGGAAACGGATACTGCAGCAGTCCTGGAACCGCCGCTGACAGGCGTAAATGTGACGAAAATCGTGCAGCTTGCTCCAACGGAAAGACTTGACGGGCAGTTGTTAGTCTCCGAAAAATCAGTAGAATCAGTTCCGCTTATGGTGACTCCCGAAATATTCACCGCAGCGTACCCTACGTTGGTTACGGTTGCAGTCTGTGGGGCACTCGTCGTGCCGACCGTTTGATTGCCGAAGATGAGCCCGATGGGCGATAGGCTCACTGTTGGAACCTGCCGCAAAATAGAGACCGTATTGTCGTCCATGTTGGCGGCGGCAATGTCCAGTCGGCCGTCGTGGTTGAAGGCGCCCAAGGCTACGGAAAGCGGCCCGGTACCCGTAGCGGGCGATGAAACTGGCGTGAAGTTGCCTGTGCCGTCGCCCAGCAGGATGGAAACTGTTCCTACCGTCTTGCAACGCAGATCGTTTCCACACACGTTGGGAACCACAAGGTCTAGCTTGCCATCGCCATTAAGGTCGCCGACGGCTACCGATTCGGGGAGCACTCCCGTGGCGGAAGACGAGACCAAATTGAAGTTGCCCGTGCCGTCGCCCAAGAGAATGGAAAGCGTGTTGCCATTGTAGTTGGCGACCACCAAGTCCAGCTTGCCATCTCCGTTGAAATCACCTACGGCCACTGAAGCCGGTCCCATTCCAGTGCCGGGAGACGACGCGAGACTGAAGTGGCCCGTGCCGTCGCCCAAGAGAATGGAAAGCGTGTTCATGGAGTAGTTGGCAACCGCCAAGTCCAGCTTGCCATCTCCGTTGAAGTCACCCACGCCTAGCGCGGCTGGCCCAAAATCCGTAACGGGAGATGAGGCCACTGTAAAGTTGCCCGTGCCGTCACCCAGCAGAATCGTAAGCGTACCGCTTTGGTAATTGGCCACAGCAAGATCCAATTGGCCATCCCCATTCCAGTCGCCCGCGACAACAGAGTGCGGACTTTCCCCAGTCTTGGGAGATGACGCTAGGGTGAAGTTACCGGTGCCGTCCCCCAATAGAATAGAAAGGGTGCCTTGGAAACTAGCTCCTCCCGCTATCGCCAAGTCCAGCTTGCCATCTCCATTGAAATCCCCGACGGCTATGGAATTCGGGAAACTGCCGGTGGCGGGGGACGAGGCCAACGTGAAATTGCCGGTTCCGTCGCCGAGGAGAATGGACACTGTGGAACTTTCGTAATTAACCACTGCAAGATCTTGGTTACCGTCTCCATTAAAGTCGCCGATACCAATTGCTTCTGGGGTGTCTCCCACGTGTGGGGATGACCCCAGGCGAAAGCCAACATTGGATGTGGAGTTCGTGACAGATAAGAACGCCACGTTCGAAGTGCCGCCGCCCGGTACGGGAGTCACCACGGTGACCGATGCAGTCCCAGCATCAGCAATATCCGTAGCCGTGATGGCCGCGGTGAGTTGGGATTTGGTGATGAACGTCGTTGTCCGAGGGCTGCCGTTCCAGTTCACCACCGATTTGGCGACGAATCCCGTTCCGCTTACTGTAAGCGTGAACGCGGGGCCCCCCGGCGCTACAGCGTCCGGCACCAGCGGCTGATTAACCAGCGGGACAGGACTATCAGCCGCCTTCAGCTCATTGGTGAACCCGGTAGCCCCAAGAATTAATACAAAGACCGCGAAAATTCGATTTGGTCTCATGAAATTGCGAGTCTCCTGAGCCTGTCATCCGGGAAGAGGCCTGCCCTTTTATAGCCTAATTCACTATAACCGGTACGTTGCTGGAAAGCGTGCCGCCGGCCGTTACGACTTGAACCGTGCCAGTGGTCGCGCCGAGGGGTACCGTGGTGGTGATATAGGTGGCGGAAACCACAGTAAATGTAGCCGCGGTACCGTTAAAGGTAACGCTGGTCGCACCGGTCAGATTGGTTCCCAGAATAGTTACGCCCGCTCCCACCATGCCGGACGAGGGATTCGTTTCCACGAACGGGCTCAGGCCAACCGAGAGACGAAAGAGCGTGCCACATCCAGTTAGGCATCGGTCGTTGACGTTGGTTCCACCCTCTGAAGTAGTTCCGTAAAAATTGCCGTCGGTACTTTGAACCAGGCTCCCGAAAGGGTTCGCGCCGTCGGTGTTCTGGAAAGCGTGCAATGTCGTCAAGGTGCCACTAGGCGTGACTTTGAAGACCGTCCCACAGCCTTCGCCGTCAAAGCACTGGGCTTCATTGTGGCCGCCAGAAGCTGTCGTTCCGTAGAAGTTTCCATCGGTGCCCTGCACCATCGCCCCGTCAGGCAATTCGCCGTCCAAGCAAGAGGCCTGCTCGCAAAAGTTGTAAATTATGGTTAATGAGCCGGTTGGAGTGATCTGAAAGATCGTCCCACAGCCACCCGTGCAATTGGCGGATCCTCCAGAGTATGTTGTCCCGTAGAAGTTTCCATCCGTGGCTTGGACCAGCCCGGCGACGGGAAAGCAGCCGTCCTGGCAGCCGGTCTGGGTGCCAAAGGTATAAAGCGTCGTCAGCGCACCCTTTGGGGTAATCTCGAAGACCGTGCCGTCATAGTGGGCTCCGCCCTCTGCGGCGGTTCCGTAAAAATTGCCATCGGTCCCTTCTACTATGCCCCGGGGGGAGAAGCCGTCTGTGCAATTAGTCTGCTGACAAAAACTGTAAAGCGGGGTCAGCACGCCCTTTGGGGTAATCTTGAAAATTGTTCCGCAGCCAAAGGTGCCGCACCTGCCCTTGGAAGGTCCGCCATACAACCCTGCCCCATAGAGGTTCCCGTCGGTGCCCTGCACCAGCGGGGAGCGTATGTTGTGGCCGCTCCCGTTCCGGAAGTTGCGGAACGTCATCTTCATGCCGCCCCCACTAGCCTGGAAGACTGTGCCATAGCGGTTGGCCCCACCCTCATCGGTTGCCCCGTAGAGCCTTCCATCGGTCCCCTGGACCAGCCCTCCCGCAGGCTCATTGCCGCCTGACATATTGAAGTTGTATAGCGTAGTGAATACGGGCGAGGCAATCCTGGTTGTCTGCGCGCCCAGGGCAACCGCCATGGTTGCCCACAGCAGCATGACGACGGACCCCCTCATACCCCATTTGAGTTTGACCATATTGCTCTCCTGCCGCCTGCGCGATTTTAGTGCTGTGATGGTAAGTACACGCGGAGCGTACTACCCCTGTTCGGCGTCGTCAATAGCGATGTGCTCATCAATTCGGGTACCGCTCCGGCACCATGGACGCCGCCAGCGAAAAGAGTACTGTAGAGATTTCCGGACGTGTCCTCGACTAGGCCACCCAGCGGCAGGTGCCCGTCGGGCGGACCCGAAAAGCTATAGAGCACCTCCTCCCGTGGCTCCCCCGAAGCTGGCAGCTGGCTTGCTACTAGCGCTATCGCTACCGCTATGATTTCGAGTGCCATCATCATTTTTCGCATTGTTTTGCCTCCAAATATTGCGACCGGTAAAAACCTGCCTCAGGACTGCCGCTTGATCTCGAATACGGTTCCAACCCCTTGGGTGCCTCCATATTCCGTGGTACCGTAGAAGTTCCCGGAGGAATCAAGAACCAGACCAGACCAGGGATAATGTCCATCCAAAGAACCGCTCTTGAAGCTGTGTGCCAGTTTTTCAGACCAGCCCCCGCCGGATTGCGGAAACAGCTCGAAGACCGCTCCCCCGCCATGTGCTCNNTCACCGGTCCAATATGTCGGTCGCCAGCGCTATTGATATAATTGAAAGTGAAGCTGTAGAGAATCGTTTCGGGCCAATAGCCTCCTCCTGGTTTGGGCGAGATCTCGAAAATAATTCCACAGGATTCATCAACGTCACAATTCTCGCTTCCGCCTTCGTAGGTTGT
>PKXT01000144.1 GCA_003133505.1 Acidobacteriota bacterium | reverse complement strand
GAGCGCGCGGCGGCGCTCGTCGTCCGCTTCGATTTCTCTATTGATCCCGCCCTTTTCGAACCGACTCACAATGCTATCTTGCAGCTTTATTCGCGAGAGGAGGGCCGCAACAAGGCCTTCGAGGACGCCGGAATGGTCAAGGTTTTTCCAAGCCAATTCCAGGATATCATCCATAAGACGGTCTATCGCACCCGGCATATGGCTCCGGCACGGTTGTCTGGAAAACCACCCCAGCGCAATTGGCAGATCGGCGGCATTCATCTTTTCAATCAATTTGCCGTCCAGAAACGATGCGTATGCGCCGTAGAGATTTGGTTGTCNNGGTTGTCTGGGTGGAGTTATTAGGTCGAAAATCTCGCTTGCATTGATCAACTCGGGCCACACAGCCGTTAAGCCGCATCCCTTCATTTCATCGTCAGGATCCTCACCTACCTCACCAAGCGCGAGCGGGCGCAGACGGGCTTTATCCTGGTCCCGTCCGATCATCGCTACCGCGAAGGCGGCTGAGATCCTAAGGTGTCTATTTTCGGAGGTGTCTAGTGCCAGATCCACCAAATCGGATGCCAGATCGGAAACTTCACACGCGCGTGCGATATCGATGGCGGCGTGCCGTATTGGGGCCTGACTACGTCCTTTGCGTATGTAGGGCAGGAGTTGCGTAGCAAGGTCTGGGTGCTTCAATTTCCGATATAGCCATGACATGTAGGCGCGGAGGTCCCACCGCGCAGTCTCGCTCCGCCTAAGGATGGACTCAACCACGATACTGCGCTGTTTGTGAGATAGATTGGCGGCGGCGGCGCCAAGCAAGGCCTCGGGGTCCGCGGCCGCAACCGCATTAAAGACTTGCTGGTTTGCGACTGATACCCATCCGGCAAGTTCATGGAGCTGGGGGACCANNCCGTCGGCTTTGGCCCTCGGGGTGAAATAGCAGAACCTGAACCTGTTCAATCGGCATTGCCCGAATCCTGCAGTACCTGGCAGCGAGGAACTCCGCGTAGGTCTGATGCGCCCATCCGATTCTCTCGGCTCCACGCGATGAGAACAGGCCTGTGTTCAGTACTTCGCGAATGGCGTCAGCCGATACGCGCACGTCATCGGGGGTGTTTTCCACACCGTCACATAGGTCTGCAATCAGCACATCCTCGTCGGGTCTCGCGTCTCCTTCCCTGCCTGTCCAAACTGCATACCGGTTCGCGAATTGTGTAACTCCGGCAATTCGCGAGGCGACGGCAAGTCGCTGTTCGGTACTGAGGTTGCCTACGCGACCCGCCCCTCTGAGGCTGTCACTAGATTCCTCGCATAGCATCTTGCAACCTAGCTCGTAGAGGTCGAGTTGATTGGCGGGGAGATCACCCTCGTTCAGGTACGTTCGAATAAGGAAGTTCAGTGTCACCGGCTTTATGGCGAGGGAGGAGACATCGAGAACCCCAATCCGAGCCAGGAACGCGACCTTGTCCGCGATGCCGCTCTGTTCGGCGGCACGCTCCGCGTCGACGCGGCGCAGCGGGGCCAATTCATAGGGTTTGAATCCTTCAACTCCGTAAAGCTGGATCAATGAGGCTTCAAGAACAGCCGGCCATCGGGCAGTCCGGCATGCAATGCGGAGATGAAGGCGCTCAAGAGGCTGCTGTTTCAACAGTTCGTCGGCGAGCAGGGCTGCAACGTTCTTGATCTGCAGCAGGCATTCATCCAAGCTATCCAGGAAGACGTGCAGGCGATGGCTGCCGGAACGCCACATTTTCCAATCTGCCGCTTCAAAGAGGTTCTGCACCAGACGGTCCTCGCTGCCATATGAGCGAAGATCCAGGTGAATGACTTTGTCGCCCTGACTTGCGGCGGCCTCCCGCGCGGCAGTGCTGTTGCCTTGGATGGCCCAGCTTTTCCCGATTCCGGGTTCACCTAGCAAAGCCAAGCAGGGAATTTCCGCTAGTTGATCAAATGCAACAAGTTCGGGGTTGAAGATTTTCCCCGATCTCTCGTCTGGGTCTGACAGAAACCCGCCGTCGCCAAGATTAATGTTTCCGCCGCGGGGGCACCAGAAGCGCTTCCAATCGAACACATTCGGCATCTTTGCGTCAATTGAGCTCAACACCCACCTCTGAGCTATCGCGCAGTACCTGTGTAGTTGCAGTCACGTTCTCACCTTGCCGCGATGTCGGTCCAGAATGGCGAGCTGGCACCCGCAGGGCCATGGCACATGTGGGAAAGGAAGTTCCTATCCTGTCGTAAAAAGCGGAACCAATTCATGGCCGCGAGAGTAACCCAAGTCGCGCTGGANNTTTTCTCTTTGCGCCGCGTGGCCAGAGGACACGCCGATGACCTCTCCAAACTGCTCCTGGCAGTCCGGGTTTGGCACCCTGGTGACGATGGCCACTGGCACGATTCGCCTCAGAACGACGGCATTCAGGGCGGCGGGATGTCCGGGGAGCCTTTATCCTGCAGTGAGACTCCGCCGAATATCTCTCGTATTACGCGACGCAATTCGACACCGTGGAAGTGG
>PKXT01000188.1 GCA_003133505.1 Acidobacteriota bacterium | reverse complement strand
GCATGGAATAGTATTCCTGCGTCGTGGAAAATGTGAAGAACACCAACACAAACCCAGCCCAGCACAACGCCAGAAGCCGCGTCCGCCCGGCGCGGTCAAGGGGCTTGAAGGAAAGCTTCGCGACGGCGGGGAAATAAACGCTCCAGGGAAACAACCAAGCGAAATGCAGCAACCAGAAGTAGAGGCGCGGCACAGTATTGTAATCATGGGGATAACGCAGATTCAGGAAGCGCAAAAGCTGTTCGTTGATGAAAAAGAACCACAGGAATCCGTGATAATGCCCAGGCCCGCTATGCAGAGTGAACGCGAAGCGGGGTGGATTGCGAAGGGCGGCGAGGATGTGCCAAGGCGCCGCAATTAGCAGAATCACCAATGCTCCGGTGAGGGGATGAAGCCGTTTCCAGGCCCCCACCGAGAAAAACTGGCGTGTAAGGACAAGATAAACCACACCGGCGCCGATGGGAAAGACGACCGCGATCAAACTTTTTAGTAAGAGGCCGGAGCCCAGACTGGCGGCCAGGATGAACGCCCACGCGGCGGGGTGGAGCTCCTCTTGATCCAGCGCGCGCAAGAATGCCCACATCGCCAGCGCGGTGGTGAACGTCAGCATGACGTCGGGAATGAGGATGCGGGTGAATAGGAACAGGCCGACGCCCGTGGCCATGCACAAGCCCGCGTAGAATCCCGCCCGCTTGCCGAAGGCCCAGACTCCAAAGGCCGCGGTCAGCCAACAAAGGCCAATGGCGGAAAGCGCGATGGGAATGCGTGCGGCCCAGTCTCGTACGCCGAATATTTTGTACGAGCCGGCTATGGCCCAATAAACCAGAGGAGCCTTTTCCAGGTAAGCGATGCCATTCAGGCGCGCGGTCACCCAGTCCCCGGAAGTGAGCATGTTCCGGGAAATTTGGGCCTGTACGCCGTCCACATCGTCCATCAACGATGGCGGGGACATTATGCAAACCAGATAAATAGAACTGGCGACGAGGAGAACGCCTAGATACAGGCGCCAACTTTTTCCGGAATCCAATGCCCGGGCGCCGAAGAGCTTGCTGATTGAATTCGCCATTTTTTCATCCACAGGAAGAGAATCATCAACCCCCAAAGATGGAACCCCGCATTGGTTCGTCTCTCCAGGTGATCGCTCAGCAACCGCTCTATCACATTGCCGCGGAATAGCCCGGCATGTTCCGAGAGCCCCGCAGTCAATGTTTCCACCAGTAGCGGACGGAGGGGGCCCCGAAGCCATTCATGCGCCGGTATATCGAAACCGATTTTCCCGCGACGCAGGATGGCCGGTGGCAATTTGCCCTTCATCAATTCCTTCAGAACAATTTTCTGGCGGGAACCGCGAATCTTCAGGCTGGCGGGCAGCGAAGCGGCAAACTCCACGATGCGATGATCCAGAAAGGGCGGCCGAACCTCGAGTGAATGAGCCATGCTCATGCGGTCCACTTTGGCCAGAATGTCGTCGGAAAGATAGAATTTCTGATCGAACCATAAATAGGGCGCCAGATTATCGTTGGCTGAAAATAACGCCCGCAACTCTTCCAGGAGAGGCTCCAGCGCGCTGGGCAGCCGGATGCGCAGCAGAGATCGGGTCTCCGCGCCGGAGAAAGTCCCGTTCCAGTGGACGTGGGCCTTCTCGGGCGACATCAGGCAGCCTTCCAGGAAGCGCTTGACCTTGTATTCAAAGCTGATCTTTTCATCAGAAACTGGCCACCGGCGAAACGCAGCGATAGCCAAACGGAGAAAACCGGAGGGCAATCGCCGCATCTCGCGGGCCAGCGCATTAGCCCGGTAGGTCAGGTAGCCGCCAAAGAGCTCATCCGCACCTTCCCCACTGAGGGCGACGGTTGTCTTCGTCCTGCTGAGCTTGGAAAGAAACCAGACAGGAAGCGCCCCCGCATCCGCGCTGGGTTCATCGTTGTAATAAGCGAATTCCTCAATCGCGTTTTCCAGATCGGAATTGGGATTGAGGTCCAATTCCTCGTGTTCGGTGTGGTAGTGGGCGGCAACTTCGCGGATGTACTTGGTTTCATCGAAGGTGCGACCCCGGAAAGAAATCGAAAAAGTCTTGAGTGGTGAAGCAGATTCCGCGGCGGCGTAGTGCAGGATCGTGGAGGAATCAATACCTCCGCTCAACCACATGCCCAATGGAACATCCGATAGCAGATGTTCGCGAACAGAATTGCGCAGGAGGGAATCGAGTTCGCGCTGGGCCGTTTCCAGGGTCCATTTCCGGGATGCGCCGAATGGCAGGCGCCAATAACTCTCGCTTCGAACGCGGCCATCGCGCCATTCCAGCCAGTACCCGGGCGCGAGTTTTTCGATCCCCTCCACCAGTGTCCAGGGAGCGGGCGCGTAGTTTAGCGACAAATAACAATCGAGGCCGCGTAGACTCAAGCGGCGATCCAGCTCAGGATGGGCGAAGATGGCCTTGAGCTCGGAACCAAAAAAAATATCTTCGTCCCGGCGGGCAATATACAACGGCTTAATTCCCATTCGATCGCGGGCCAGAATGAGCCGGCGGGCCGACGCGTTCCATAAGGCCACGGCAAACATACCTCGCAACCGTGAAAAACAGCCGGTATCCCATTCGACAAAGGCGCGCAGTACGGTTTCGGTATCGCAGTGGGAGCGGAACCGGTGCCCTATTTTTTGTAGTTCGGCCCGAATTTCCAGGTGATTGTATATCTCGCCGTTGAAGACCACCCAGACGGATTCGTCTTCATTCGCCATGGGCTGATGGCCGGTACTNNTTCGGCGAACATTGGCTGGTTGCCCGATTCCAGGTCAATGATTTTCAGGCGTGTGGCGCCCATCGAGAAAATATCGGACTGAAAGACGCCCTGTTGATCCGGGCCCCGGTGATTCAGGGCGGCGGTGGCTTGGCGAATGCGGTGGGGACCGGGAACCCAGCCTTTATGCGTAAAACCGGCGATTCCGCACAAGTTCTTACACAGCTCCAATGGCTAATCGCGCGCGACCCCCAAGCCACGGGCGAAACAATTTTGCGGCCGCTCTCAAGAAGACGCCCGAATACCAGAGACGCGGACAATTCCCGGCAAAACTTCTCCCGAGGGTCACCGCTGGCTGTACTCGATTCGAAGCTTCTTAGGTTTGGCCGCAGCACCGGAAATCCGTTTGCTTTCGTCGCCGTTGGTCCCGGCATTCTCGCCGTTCACCTCCGGCTGNNGGGGAGGATTGCGCGCCCGCGCCCGCTGAATGGCGGAATTCATTGCGAGTACGCCGCCAATTCACTTGCGGCCGGAATAGGGATGGATCGATCCGGTCTCGATATTGAAGCGCGATATTCATCAGAGAATCCAAAAGTGACTGGGAAAGGAGATGGGGCTTCAGGCCCAAGTCAACCAGCTTGGAATGCTTGGCGTTGTAATAATGTTCCTGGGCCTCGACCCGGGGATCCGGCAGATGCTCCACAGTGACGGTTGCTCCCAGCTC
Organism: Acidobacteriota bacterium; assembly: GCA_003133505.1. Lineage (GTDB taxonomy): Bacteria > Acidobacteriota > Terriglobia > Acidiferrales > UBA7541 > PALSA-278. The sequence continues at coordinate 1,871 of PKXT01000188.1, read as the reverse complement.
CAAGGCCGCTTTTTCCACCATATGGGCAATATCCAATACGGAAAATTGCTCGGTAAATTGATTGTATATGCGGCACTCCCCCGCTGCGGCGGGATTCAGGCAGGCAATTTCAATGCACTGCACGGTATCACGAATATCCAGGAAACCGCGGGTTTGCCCTCCCGACCCATAGACGGTAAGAGGATGTCCAATCGCCGCTTGCACGCAGAAGCGATTCAAAACCGTGCCAAAAATTTCGTCATAATCGAAGCGGTTGATAAGAGCCTCGTCCCNNCAGCGCCACCTCGTCGGTGACCGTACCGTAAACGACGCCCTGGTTCAATTCCGTCGCACGCAATCCCCAAACCCGGCAGGTGAACATAATGTTGTGGCTGTCGTGAACCTTGGAGAGGTGATAAAAAGAGCCGGCCTGCTTGGGGTAAGGAAGCACATCGCTGCGGCCATTGTGCTCGATGGTGATGTAGCCCTCCTCGATGTCAATGTTGGGCGTTCCATATTCGCCCATGGTCCCCAGCTTAATGAAGTGGCATTCGGGCACGATTTCCCGGATCGCGAAAAGCACGTTCAACGTGCCAACGACATTATTCACCTGAGTGAACACGGCGTGTTTGCGATCAATCATCGAATAAGGAGCCGACCGTTGCTCAGCGAAGTGGATCATCGCCTCTGGCGAGATTTCTTGGATCGCCGAAGAGACGAAATCGTAATCCGTTACATCACCGACAAACATGTCAATCCTGTTCCCGGTGTGTTCGTTCCAGTTTTTCAGTCTTTCATTGAGAGGCCGGATCGGCGTGAGGGTTTGCGCCCCGAGCTCATGGTCCCACTGGCGCCGCACGAAGTTATCAACGATCGCAACGGAGTGTCCCTTCCCGGACAAATACAAAGCCGTGGCCCAACCGCAATAGCCGTCCCCGCCAAGTACGGCGATCCTCATTCATCCCCCTACGATTTCCGATTTACCGGCAATCTTAATGGATCCATTTCCAATCGGAAGATTCTCAAAATCCATCGCTAGTGCTTGTACGATACACGGCCTAAAGGTCGTGCGTGGCCATGCCACCATTTGTTCGACAAAATGAAACGCGTTCATCGAACACTCTATAATACAGAATACCGCAGGCACGCTCCATTCCTTCATTTTTCGCACGGAGCCATGAATTTAATTCGAAGGAAGAATGCCTTGCTGAGGGGCCCAGGATTGCGCCTAGTGACGTTTCACCGCAATCGCGCTCCGCGCTTCAAGCGTGTGTAGCCGTCACGCTTGCCCCTACGTTTGCTGTAGAGGGGATTTGGCGACATTCATTTGTCGGCGCAATCACCCCAAGCCTGGCAGGACCTCTAAAATAGCGATGGGAAAAGGGGAACCAATGGGGTGGGGTTTGGCCGATCCACCGTGCGGACCAGGGATAAGGCGCTACATTGCCCCCGCTGCAAATGCGTTTACTGGTGGTTCCTCCAGCGTGGCAGCGGCGTGGGCCTGGGCCCTTTGCAGGCAATCGGAAAGTATGCGTCCCAGAACCTCGGTTGGGTAAAAACACGCCAAATGGCCGGCTTCGGTCAGCAGGGCGCGGGCATGTTACGTCATTGCTGCGGCTCGGCGGGGTGCTTCATCGCGATGATCGCGCCGCATAGCCTTCGAAAAAGCCGCACGTTTCTTTGCGAGGACATGGCGCTCGGCGGGAGTAGTGTTGCTGCACAGCTCGCGGAAAGGTTATTCCAATTATTCAGTGCGCATTCTAAGGCATCGTCCCAAGACGCGAGGGCGACTTGCGTTGTTTCTTGACGCGGATGAAATTTTGGCGAAGCACAGGTTCCATGCCTGCCATGGTCCCGCATCCCTGCCGCCCGAAAAGCGGACATTTCATTTG
>PKXT01000143.1 GCA_003133505.1 Acidobacteriota bacterium | reverse complement strand
CCTCTATAACCAGTAATGGCAAGGTCGAGCCTATCAATCCTTTTGTTCTTCGCGCACAGTACCCCACGTTTGTAAGACACGTTGAGGTGACCGAGGGCCAGGCGGTCCGCAAGAACCAGCCGCTTCTGATCTTGGACGACGCCGACATTCACGCGGAGCTTGCTGAGGCGCGCGCGGATCTTGTCACAGCCAAGGAAGATTTGCGCGCAGCCCGCGCCGGTGGACCGCCGGATCAGGTTGCTGACCTTACCGGAGACCTCGACAAAGCTCGAATTGATGTGCGCAATTACCAGCGCATGCAGGAAACGTTGCGCAAGCTGGTCGCGCAGCATGCCGCCACCCAGGACGAACTGGACCAAAATCAGGCGTTACTTTCGCGTGCGGAAGCCACGCTGGAATCTATTCAGCAACGAAAAGATGACCTCGCGCGGCGCTCTGGCACCGACGCAGAGCGCGACCAACTGCGCGTTGCTCAGGCTAAAGCGCAAATTACATCCCTGGAACAGAAAGCGCAATCGGCAGTTCTGAATGCGCCCGTCGCTGGCACGCTCTATTCACTTCCTGTGCATAACGGCGACTATGTGCAAACGGGCGATGTGGTGGCTCAGCTCGCCGATCTTCGCCAGGTGCGGGTGAGAGCTTTTGTGGACGAGCCGGATTTAGGCTGGCTGGCGGCCGGCCAGGCCGTGGAAGTCATGTGGGACGCCATGCCCAGCCGTGTCTGGCAGGGCGTCACCGAAGAGATTCCCCGCCAGGTCGTGCCGCGCGGAAATCGTAGTGTGGCGGAGGTTTTGTGTTCGGTGGATAATTCCAAGTTGGAGTTGCTGCCCAACGTGAATGTAAATGTGCGCATCGTAGTTCGAGAAAGCCACGATGCGCTGGTAGTTCCGCGGGCGGCTGTCCGCATACATGGAGGTCAGCACTACGTCTTTGTCCTTGCTGGCAATACGGTGCATCAGCACGCCATTGAAACCGGCATATCCAGCGCTACTCGCTATCAGGTGCTCTCCGGCCTGTCGGAAGGAGATCGAGTGGTATTGCCCGGTGATTTGAATCTGCATGATGGCATGACCGTCCGCCCCACGGATGTAGAGCTTCCGCAATGATTTCTCGACGCTCCACAGTCGGACTGGCACTGGCGGTTATCGCTGGGATGCTTATTCGAACGCCCTCCGCGCGCACACAAACTGCCAGTCAAGACAGCTCTAAGGGAGCGCCCGCACAGTTTACAGTCGGCAATTATTCCGCCGCCATCGCCGCTTTACGAGACCGGGTCGCAAAAAATCCCCAGGATGCCGACGCTTATTACTGGCTCTGCCGCAGCTACTATGAAGCCCGTGACTTTGATAACGCCATTGCCGAGGGCGAGAAAGCGGTGTCTCTCTCCCCCCAAAACTCCGACTATCACATGTGGCTGGGCGAGGCCTACGGGGTAAAAGCTGATCGAGAGCACAGTTTCCTCCTAGCCCGCAAAGTGAAACACGAATTCGAAGAGGCGGTACGCCTGAATCCGCGAAACGTCCATGCCCGCAGGGATTTGGCTGAATTTTATGCCGAAGCCCCATGGATNNAGGATCGTGGGTGGAAGCAAGGATGGGGCGAAACAGCAAGTGGATGCTGTCGCCGCCTTGGATCCTGCACAGGGTCATTTGGCGCGGGCCCAATATTGGGCCGATCAGAAGAGGAACGACCTGACCGAAAATGAATGCGGGCAAGCCCTGTCGGCGAAGTCATCCGATCCCGCCGCTGACTTTGAAGCCGCCGATTGCTATGCCGCGCTGATACGCGTTCCACAACTGAAATCGGCTGTGGACGCGGCCGCTGTGTTGCGTCCCAACGATCCTCGCTTGGGCTACTACCGGGGCGTGGAAGGCGTGCTCGCGGGCGGTCCGATGGGACCTGCGGAACAGAGCCTGAAGTCTTATCTGGCGTCCACGCCGGACCGCAGCGATTGGCCTTCTCACGCAGCCGCTCGCGAATGGTTAGGGCGCGCCTATGAGGCGGAAGGGAAGCGTCAGCAAGCGGCGGAGCAGTATCGCGCCGCCTTACAGCTTGATCCGCAGCGCACTTCCGCGAGCAACCGCTTGAAACACCTTGAACAGAGCTCCAAGTAAAGGTCTCGCCTGTGACTCGGATTAAATAGCTTTATGGTGTGGGGTGAGACATTCCGCTTGGCCGTTCAGGCCCTTAGGGCCAATAAGCTTCGCGCCATCCTTACCATGTTGGGCGTCATTATCGGCAGCGCGTGCATCGTGCTGGTAGTGACCGTGGCTCTGGCTGGAAAGACCTACATCATCGCTCAGATCGAAGCTGTGGGCTCCAATATCGTGTATGCGGAGACAGTTCACACAGGTGTGCTGTCGTCTTTCGTGGGCGATGAAATCAGCATCGGTGATATGCAGGCCGTACAGGCGGGCATCGCGGAGGTTGTGGAGGTTGCCGGCACTCGCGACATCAACAGCACCGTCGTGGTCAATGGTCTGGAACATCCCGTCAACCTGGTGGGCGTCACCGAAGGTTTTCAACACATCCGCAATCTGGTAATTACTCAAGGTCGCTATTTCGATGAGGATGACATGCGCTCCGGCAGCAAGGTTTGTCTGCTAACCCAGGAGCTCTCGAATCTCGCATTCCCATCGGACGATCCCATAGGCCGGAACATTCGCCTGGGAGAGATGAGCTTTACGGTCATCGGAGTCTTCCACGAGCGTCTGGCCACGTTTGGACAATCGGAAATTACCCGGGAGTCGGTAATTCTCCCTTTTTCTCTCATCAAGTATTATACCGGCGAGGAATATATCAGGACACTCTATGCTCAGGCTGACCGCCCAGAGGACGTTCCGTCGGTTACAGGGGAAGTGTCGGAAATTCTCCGCGAACGTCACCGCCCTGGCGCGGGCTACCGGGTGCAGAATCTTGGTTCCATATTGGAAACCGCCCGGCGAATTTCGCAGGCTCTCACTGCTGTGCTGATTTTGATCGCCTTGATTGCATTGGCTATCAGCGGAATTGGAATCATGAATATCATGCTGGTTACCGTCACGGAGCGCACCCGGGAAATTGGCATTCGCAAGGCGATTGGCGCGCGCCGCAACCAAATCCTCTACCAGTTTCTGGTGNNGGAAGCCATGCTCATCAGCGGTATCGGGTCATTGGCGGGGATTGCCATCGCCGTGGGAATTCCCGTGCTGATCCAAACACTGCTTGGTTTGCTGCCTGGCGTAGGTCACATAACTATTCCGATTTCCTGGATGTCGGTGGTACTGGCTTTTGTCGTGTCTACCGCGACGGGGCTTTTCTTTGGGTACCTTCCGGCCAGCCGGGCTGCGGAGCTGCAGCCCACTGAGTCGCTGCACTATGAGTAGTCTCCTTCGGCGTCGTACCAACGGGTTCCTTTTGAGCGCACTTGGATTCACTCTGTTGTGTGGACCCGGTGTGCGCGCGCAAGAGTTGCAATCGCTGACTCTGAAGTCCGCGATCGCTCTGTCGCTGGCCCATAGCCATGCGGTTGCGATGGCTCAGGCGCAATATACCGTCGCCAAAGCCGAGATTGATGTTAACCGTTCGCCGTTTCTTCCCAACCTCTTTACTGGTTCGGGCCTCGCCTATACCTACGGATTCCCCGAAACGCCGGGGGGAAACCCGCCTTCCATTTTCAATATGGGATACACCCAGGCAATTTTTGATCCTCCGCTTAAGGGACAGCTTCAGGCCGCGCGTCAGCGCGCCGAAAACCAGCGGTTGGAACTGGAAAAGACGCGCGATTCCGTAATGGTCGCCGCCGCCTCGGATTATTTCGAACTTGCCGAAGTGCGCCATTCCCTCGACCTGCTCCGCACCGAGCGCGCCAGTCAGCAGCAAATTCTGGATGTAACCCGCGATCGGGTTTCAAGCGGGTTGGAGTTGTCCATTGAATCTACGCGCATGGAGCTGGCTCAGGCCCGAGTGGAGCAGCGCATTGTCCAGCTTGAGGGCCGGGATGAGGCGCTATCCGACGAGCTGCGCGACTTGGCGGGAATCCGCTCTGGCGCACCCATTGAAGTTTCCGTGGAGGATTTGCCTTCGGATGGGGAGTTACAGGCGAACGCGGATACTAATGCCGCCAATGAAGTCGTCAACCAGGCCCTCGCTTTCAGTCCTGACATTAAGGAAGCAATGAACGAAAAAGTCGCCGAAACGGAAATTTGGAAGGGCGCGCGGGGGGGCTACTGGCCGAGTGTATCGTTGGTCGGCGAATATAGTATTTTTAGCCGTATTAACAATTACGATGAGTTTTATCGTACATTCCAGCGCAACAATCTGAATGTAGGCATTCAGCTCACCATTCCGATTTTTAACGCACGAACTCATGCCGAAGTGGCTCTGGCTCACAGCCAGCTAACCACCGCCGAATTGGCGGAAAGCCAGAAGCGAAGTGAAACCGCCCTCGCTGCCAGGCAACATCTCCGCGACGTCCGGGAAGCGGATGCTGCCCGCAAAGTGGCCCGTCTGGATTTGCAGCTTTCGCGCGAAGGTTTCGACGCCGTGCAATCCCGTTATGATCAGGGTCATGCCACCCTCCGCGATCTGGAGCAAGCTCGCGTGGACGAAAATGAGAAATGGCTTACATTTTTGGAAGCCGATTTTGCTCGGCAGAAGGCCCAGTTGGCCCTCTGGCAAAGCACCGGCGAACTGGCTCAGCACCTGCAATAACTACCGCTACACTGGCACATGCCTGGGGTTAATACAGGTGCAGTCCGCCGTGAATGTTTGGCCGCTATCGGTTAATCAGGTAACATGAACTATTGGCGCTGCCGCGATTTCCCGGCGCGCTGGTTTTGGGAGGAATCCGCTATATGCCATCCGTGATGAAAACGCTGTTGCTTAATCCGCCGAGCTTTGAAAACTTCGATGGCGGGGCCGGTTCCCGCTGGCCCGCGACCCGCGAAATTGAGTCGTATTGGTACCCGGTGTGGCTGGCCTATGCGGCTGGAATGTTGCCGGGAAGCCGTCTGCTCGATGCCCCACCTCATAAGGTTTCCTGGCAGGAAACCGTCAAAATCGCCGCGGATTATGAATTCGTGGTGCTGTTTACCTCCACGGTGGGATTTGAGAGCGATGTTCGCATCGTCCGGGCCATGAAAGAGCTCAAGCCTTCTCTGAAAATTGCTTTTGTGGGGCCGCACGTCCAGGTCAAGCCTGCGGAGAGCCTACTGGCCAGNNGTTACCTCGAAGACGGCAAAATTATCCATAATCCCATGCGCCCGGTTATGCAGACCGAAGACTTGGACGCGTTGCCTTTTGCCGCGGAGACCTACAAGCGCGATTTAACCATTGAAAAATACAGCGTTCCTTTCTTGCTGCACCCTTTCATTTCCTTCTATAGCGCGCGTGGCTGTCCGGCGCTCTGCACTTTCTGTCTCTGGCCGCAGACCATGTCAGGTCATGCATGGCGTGTGCGCTCGGTGGAAAGTGTGGCCCGCGAATTTCGGTACGTGCATGAGACCTTCCCGCAAGCCAAGGAAGTCTTCTTCGACGACGACACATTCAATATCCGCAAAGACCGCGTCATTGCGCTTTCCAAGCTGCTAAAGCCAGTGGGACTCCAGTGGTCATGCACAGCCCGCGTTCACAGCGATTACGAAACCTTAGCGGCAATGGCCGATGGTGGGGCGCGCCTGTTAATTGTCGGATTTGAATCCGGCGATGCGCAGATTCTGAAAAATATCAAGAAGGGCGCCACGGTAGAAATGGGCCGCACCTTTGTCCAGAACTGCAAGCGCGCGGGCATCAAAGTTCACGGTGACTTCATTATCGGATTGCCTGGCGAGACTCGGGAGACCATCGAAACAACAATCGAATACGCCAAAGAGCTCGATTGCGAAACCATTCAGGTTTCTTTGGCCCATGACTATCCGGGAACGGAACTCTACAATTTCGCGAATGAAAAAGGTTTTCTGGCTGGCGAGGCCCTGACGGACGCGGGCGGCCATCAATTGCCGCACCTGCAATATCCTGGCTTGTCGCGCGACGAGATGATGAATGCGGTCAACCGTTTTTACGACACCTATTATTTCCGGCCGCGCGTAGCCTGGCGGATCGTCCGTGAAGCGCTGTGGGATGCCCACGAACGCAAGCGCCTTTATCACGAAGCGTCGTCTTTCCTGAAGCTTCGCGCCGAGCGTTGGAAGTGGGCCCGCAAGGAGCGCCGCCGCAGGCCAGCCGTCTCCGTGCCGCCCATGCCGCCGATCAATTCCGGTGAGGGCGCTGGCGCCGCGAGCCATTCGTAAGGGCATGGAAATAGCCCGCCGTATGCACGGAAAGACACTTGTTTTTCTCGTGTTGATGGTGACATTTGGGCCGCTGGGGGACGTGCTGCTTAGTCGCGGCATGAAGAGGATCGGAGCGGTTTCCAGTTTTTCGCCTGGTCCTTTGTTTTCCACGTTTTCCAAGGTTTTTTCGTCGCCCGCCATCTGGCTGGGCATTGGCTCACTTTTTCTTTTTTTTATTTCCTACCTATTAGTCCTTTCCTGGGCTGACTATAGCTATATTCAGCCTGTATCGGCAATCGGATACGGTGTTGTTGCGCTGCTGGGTTATTTTTTTCTTCACGATGCGGTCACCGTGTGGCGCTGGGCAGGCGTGTTGACGATCTGCGTGGGAGTATTTCTGGTCGGCCAGACTCCTCATAGCACCACGACGCCAGTCTAAAATGCGTATCGCCTTCTTCCTGGCAATTATCGTCTTCGCTGGAACGGGCGGCGAAATGTTCGTTTCCCGGGCAATGAAGCGGATCGGTGAAGTGCACGATTTCAGTCCCCGGTCGCTGCTCCGTGTAATGGCGGGAGCATTTTCGTGTGGCACGATGTGGACGGGCATCGGACTGATGACCCTTTCTTTTTTTGCATTGCTGGCCTTACTTTCATGGCGAAATGTAAGTTTTGTAGTGCCGGCGACGGCTCTGAATTACGCACTGGGCGCTTTGGGAGGCCGCTATCTCCTGGGCGAACGAGTTTCCAGGATGAGGTGGTTGGGAGTGGCGCTGGTTTGCCTGGGTGTGGTATTCGTCTGTATTGGGTGATTGCAAATTCTGTTTTGGGAGCTATTTCGCTGGCTAGTGCTCATCGGTGCAATTGCGCCGCTGGGATATTACGCCATGGCCACCGTTGCGGCGCTTCGCTTCTTTGGGCGTCCAGATCCGCCAAGTGATTTCGTCCCGCCATTGAGCATTCTTAAGCCGGTGAAGGGCCTGGATCGCGAAGCGTATGAGAATTATGCAAGCTTCTGCCGTCAGGACTATCCGAATTACGAAATCCTCTTTAACGTTCCCGACGATGCGGATCCGGCCATTCCCGTAATTCGCCAAGTGATGGCCGATTTCCCCGAGCGCCCCATCCGCCTCTTGATTGGCGCGGAGCATCTGGGGACCTGCAATAAGGTGAACAAGATGGTGCGCCTCGCTCGTGAAGCGCGGCATGAAATCCTGGTCATCAGCGATAGCGACATTCGCGTGAGCGCCGGTTATCTTCGCGCCGTGGCCGCGCCATTTCGCGATGCCAGCACCGGTTGTNNTTGACGGATAATTCATTCTCTTCCGAGCTGGAGGCGTTGGGCAATACATCCGATTTTGACGCGGGCGTGCTTTCCGCATGGCTGCTTGGAGGTATTGATTTCGCGTTGGGCGCAACGATGGCCACCACGAAAACTCGCCTGCGTGAAATTGGCGGTTTCGAAGTACTGGTAAACCATTTTACCGATGACTACGAATTGGGACATCGCATTCATTCCAATGGTTACAGGGTCGAGCTGACTAGCTATCCGGTGTTTACCGTTTTTCCCCGGCAAACATTCGCCGAATGTTTCCGTCACCAGGTGCGCTGGAATCTCACCATGCGGCACGCGCAGCCTTGGGGCCACTTCGGTTTAGTGCTAACCCAGGGATTGCCGTGGGTTTTGGCCGCCGCAGTGGTAGCGCCTTCAAATGCCGTAAGAATCGCCTTTCTCGTGGCATACGTCGTATTCCGCTTTACCATGGCGTGGACAGTAGGTGTTTGGGGGGTTGGTGATACGCTGCTGCGCCGCAAGATGTGGATGATTCCTGTGCGCGACGCCTTCGCTTTCATCGTCTGGCTCACCAGTTTCTTCAAACGGCGAATTGAATGGCGGGGATCCGAGTTTTACATACGCAATAAGCGTCTGGTGCCTGCCGAACCGCGTGCCGTTCGTGGTTGACGAAAGGCTGCGAGCTGTTTACAGTGGTGTAGCCGCGCTCGCGGCTCTTTTTTTCATCCTGCTGGGAGGTCGTTCAATCGGTAGGACCTCAGATTCTGGATCTGATTATC
>PKXT01000168.1 GCA_003133505.1 Acidobacteriota bacterium | reverse complement strand
TAGGCAATCTCATCCGCGAGATCAATAAGCTGGGCTTCGAGTGTGGGACGCTCGTCAAGGCGAAACTCCGCCAGCTCGGGAAATTCACTGGCATTGTAGTCGTGGGAATGTTTCACAATTCCCTCGCGCACTTCAAAGGTCAGATTCAAGCCGGGATAATCCAGGTAACGCTGCTCGAAATGTTCAACGATACGCAGAGCATGGAGGTTGTGATCGAAAGAATCGCCGGCTTCGCGCATTCGCTCGTCCAGACGGCGCTCGCCGCCGTGTCCGAAGGGCGGGTGCCCGATATCGTGAGCCAGCGCAAGGGCCTCGGCGAGGTCGGTATTCAACCCCAGAGCCGACGCCACGGTGCGGGCAATCTGGGCCACCTCCAACGTATGAGTAAGCCGGTTGCGGAAGTGATCCGAATAACGTGTGGTGAAAACCTGGGTCTTGGCCTCCAGCCGGCGGAAGGCTCGCGAATGAATTACCCGGTCGCGATCGCGCGCGTAGTCATTGCGATAAGGATGAGGGCGTTCCGGATGCAGGCGACCCCGTGAATGGGCCACATCCATCGCATACGGAGCAAGGGCCATGGCTGGGATTACAAAGTTGTGCGAAAGACTGCCGGAATATGGATGTTAGCTCCGTGCGGAAAGGGCGCCTAGTTGGTCAGTGGCTTGCTGAGCGGCCGGAGTATTCGGATACTGGGTTTTCACCAGATTATAGAGCCGCGTCGCCTCGGCAGGCTTGGTCTTGCTGTAATAGTCTGCGAGCGCCATCATGGCCACTGGTTTCGGTACGAGGATTGCTGGCCTGTCAATCAATCCCTGGTATAAACGGACAGCTTGATCGCTTTGGCCGGCCCTTTCATCAAGCTGCGCCAGCTCGAAATTAGCCAGTGCGGCGAACTCCGAATCGTGCGTCTGGGCCATTCCATCCAGCCACTGGCGCGCAATATCGTCGCGCCCAACTTTTTCCGCGCTTAACGCGGCGTAATAGTGCGCCAATTGTCCTGGCCGAGTATGTGGGTATGCCAAGGCAACCTGGCCGAATTTCTGGGCAGCATCCATATATTTGTACTGATCCGCGGTATAGGAAATTTCGTTGGGGTCAGCGGGCTCCGCAGCCGTTCGAATTCGGGCGTTGTATACCTTCATGGCATCATTGAAGACCGCAGACGCTTTTACATTTTGGCGTTCAGAATAGGTCTGCCAGCCGAAAATCGCCAACGCCACTACAGCCACGATTCCCACGATCCAGGCGATTGCTTGCTCATGCGTGAAAATGGCAAAAGCGGTATCCCGTAACGTTTCCTGAATCTCATCTCGTTTCAAGTCTTTTCGGAGAATATGCTGCGACACCTTGGCCTCCAGTGTGGGAAAACGTTATGAGATGCTCGGCCTATCGTACCATACGGACTGGTGCCGAAGGGGCAATGCGGGCGCTGAAGCTCGCGACCGCAGGCGGGGGGCGCGCTACACACGGGAACTCATCTCGCCCCGGGCACCGGTTACAAGCGGCCAAATTTTGGCACAACGCGGCAGCGCGTCCAGATTTTAAGCTGTAAATCTTTCGCCAGTCACCCGGCCGCCCAAGCGCTATGTTCCTTTGCCCGACAGTGAAACTGTTTGCTTACCTGCGTTGTCGTTCACTATAAGGGTTGCATTCGCTTACCCCCGGGAAGTTGGCGCGAAAACCACACTGATCGTGCAACTCGTCTCGGGCCCCATATCGGTCTTGCAAGTGTTGGTTTCAGAAAANNACCGGAGATAGTTATGCTCGTGATCTGCAGGTTAGCGGTCCCGGTATTAGGTTAGCGTGACATCCATCGGCTGGCTCATGGTGCCAACCATTTGATCTCCGAACGCCAGACTGGCCGGCGACAGTGTCACCAGGGGCGCCAGTCCGGTTCCCATTAAAGCCACTATCTGTGTGGTGGGATTGGCATTATCGGTTACTGGTGATCTGGCCGGTCAGCGGGCCCTCCATAGCAGGCGTGAAAGTCACGTTAATCGTACAGCTCGCGCCCGGCTGCACGGTAGAGCCGCAGTTGTTCGTTTCCGCGAAGTCTCCACTGCTCACGACCCCTGCTGATGGTAAGAATGCCCAACCCCGTATTTGTGAGAGTGACGGTTTACGGCGGGCTGGTCTTTCCAACCTTATGGTTGCCAAAATTCAAGCTCGTGGGCGATAAACTGACCATCGGTCCCGCATTCGTCAGGGTGGAAGAACCAGAAATACCGTCCAGCGAAGCCGTAATCAGCGATGTTCCCGTCCCAACGCCCATTGCCAGGCCGGTGCTGGTGTTTGTTGCCGACATGGTGTTCGCGAAGGTCCACGTCGCTGCGACCGTCAAATCCTGCATACTACCATCGCCGTATGTTCCAATCGCAGTGAATTGCTGCATAAGGCCGAGGCCCTCGCGCCTCTCCAATGATATATATGTAAGGAACTTCTGACAGGAAAACCACTAGCGGGAAGTGGAGCACCAGCTCAGGGTCAAAAATAGCGAAAGCCTTTGGAACAACCGCGGAAATTACGAACGCGGGCAGTACAAATTTCTAGTTATGGTCGTAAGGTGATTTCGCCGGTTGCCCCGTGCGCGGCAGACGCTTGGACATTACCAGATCCGTGCCGCCCTGGGGGGTCCGTTGAATCTCCATCTCGTCCATGAACGCCTTCATCAGGAATAGTCCGCGGCCCGACGTGCGCAATAAATTCTCCTCCTGGCACGGATCGGGGACTGAGGTCGGATCGAAGCCCGAGCCCTGATCCTGTACGCGGAGGGTGAGCTTTTCGGCGTCAAGCTCGATGATCAAACGGATCTTTTTTTCTTTCTCGCCATGATTGCCATAATTGTGCGCGTTGATTACCGCTTCGCGGACCGACATTCCGATCCGGTGGCATTCGTCTTCCGAAAATCCCGCTNNACGCGAAGGGCAATGTCTTCCGCCAGATCAACGCTTTCGATCTGCGTTTCGAGGGTGATCTCTGCTCGTTTTGGTGGCGGCGGCATCATAATTTGCGCGGATGGAGACGATTGGTATGGGTAGCACACGCCGTGCCCCCTCGTCAATGGGAGTCCGTCACGGCGTGAGTGTTGTTCCGAATAGCTGGTTCAGGAAGCGATCGTCTGCCTATTTCTTTTGTCCATTACCCAGCCAGACTATGGCTAAACCCAATAGGTGCGATCCAGCGTGCGGTATTGAATGGCTCCGCTCAAATGCTTCGGGAGCACATCGACACATTTCAGAACGCAGCGAACGATTCAACGTGGAGGCACGGAAGCGTTGGAGCGGATGAGCAAAACGGCGACAGCGATGAGCGCGGCGCCGATGCAGGCAGCGATAATGCCGGCGCGCCATCCATAACCCACGCCAATATAGGCGACAGCCACGATAACACCGGGGATTCCGACGACGAGGAAGGCTCGATTCACCGGCGGCCAACTCTGTGGATGACGTGTTTCATCGTCTTAAGCCATTGAGGAAAATCAAAAGCAGATTCCCCGTCCGCCGGGTCGGACTCGGAATGACCCGGATTAAGGGTGGGCGGATAGACGTTCACGGACGGTAGGTGGCGAAGGTGGTATCGGTTTCCCATACGGTGACGGCGGAAAGAGATGCGCCGTTGGGCCGGTCGTCTAGCTGGCGCGCGACTTCGTCGTGAACGTGGCGGGCGATGTTTTCAGCCGAGGGGTTAATGGCGTCGAAGGGCGCGAAATCATTGAGGAAGCGATGGTCGAGCGTGGCGATTACGCCCCGCAAGGCGCGCTTCACCACCGAAAAATCTACCAGCAGACCCACGGAGTCGAGATTCTCGCCGGAAAGAATCACGCGCACGCGGTAGTTGTGCCCGTGAACGTTCTCACACTTGCCGTGGTAGCCGCGCAGGGCGTGACCGGCGGAAAATGTTTCTTCAACGTTTACTTCGTACATTTGATCGTTTTCCGATGGTTGAGATGGGTTGCGATTTTGCTGATTCAGATTTTGCTGATTCAGATTCCGCCGCTTCGGTTTTTTTAATCTTCGCCGCCAAAGGGGTACCGCGCCCCGCGCCATTAGGCTTGCCGGTTTCCCTGCCCCACGGAGTCCGCGCCGCAGGCAGAACAGCCGATAAGACACTGGGCCCAGCCATGACCGGCTCGATTACGTTGGCACTCGGGTCGCCGGGCTGCATGAAGCGGGCTACAGCGGCAATATCCTGCGTGATGGCATAACCCGGCAGGGATTCGATGAAAATTCTACCATAGGGCTTGGAGACAATCCGGCTATCGAGCAGAGCCAGCACTCCACGGTCGCTACGTGAGCGAATCAAGCGCCCAAAACCCTGCTTCAACGCGAGAACCGCTTCGGGCACCTGATATTCCTCGAAGGCGTTGCGTCCATCTTCCTGCAAAGCACGGATACGGGCGGCCACGATGGGATCGCTGGGTACAGCGAAGGGTAGCCGGTCAACAATCACGCAGGAAAGCTGTGCGCCAGGGACGTCCACGCCCTGCCAGAAACTCGCCGTCGCGAGCAAAACGGCATTGGGGGTGGCGCGAAATTTTTCCAGCAGCATCGGCTGGGGCATGGTGCCCTGCAGGAGCAGGGGAAATTTCACCAGGCGCGCGAGACGTTCATGGAGGTCGCGCATCTGACTGTGGCTGGTAAAGAGGAAAAAGGCTCGGCCCTGAGTAATTTCGAGAAGGCGCGCGGCTTCACCGGCCGCGGCGGGGGCGAATGCGGGGCTGCGCACGTCGGGCATATCAGTCGGAAGATACAGCATGGCCTGCGTGGCGTAATCGAATTCCTGCGGAAGAATGCGTTCGCAGGCCGGCTCGATGCCGGAGCGATGTTTGACGTAATCGAAACGGTTGCCGACGGCGAGTGTAGCCGAGGTCATAACCAGAGTGTCAAATTGGTTGAACAAACGATCGCGCAGGATGGGTGCAACATCTATGGGACTGGCGGAGAGCATGATTCCGCGGCCGCGCCGCTCAAACCAGTGAACGTAATTCTTGCCAGTTACTTTTGCGCCGCCGCTTCTGCCTCTGCTTCCCTCCCCGGCCGGTTTGACAGGGGACTCGATATTGCCATTGCTGCCGCTTGTACCATGGGGATCATTGCCAGCCTCATCCTCACCACCCTCACCTGCCAGCAGAAAGGCCAATTCGCGGCGAAGTTCCGCGGCGCGGCGGGCAATATTCAGCAGTTCTTCGGGCTTCGAAGGGAGGGCGGCAATTTCAGTTTCCACGTTGCGCAGGCCCCCGGTTAGCCGGTCTGAAGGCTCGCGATTCCTATCCAGAAAGGCGGCACGATCACCGGCATTGAAAGGGAAACGGCCATCGCGCTCGGGGAAACATTCAAAGAAGGCGCGCGACCGTTCCCGCAACTGGACGGTGCGTTTCAGCAACGCCGGTGATGCTACCTGGGTGAGACGCAAGGACTGCTCAGCATCGCGGGCCAGATCTTCGATTTTATGACTGGAAATCTCGCGGCCAAAAAACGAACTGGCGACTTCCTCGATTTCGTGGGCCTCGTCGAGAATAACGGCGGAATATTCGGGGATAATTGCGCCGAAATCATCTTGACGGAGAGCGAGGTCCGCAAAAAAAAGGTGGTGATTCACAATGATGATATCGGCTTCCTGCGCGCGCTGGTGCATCGCGGTGATGAAGCAACGGTCGAATTCCACGCACTGCTGGCCGGTGCAAGTGTCGCTGCGGGCATCGAGGCGATGCCAGAGATCGGAATGCTCGGGAAGAAATCCCAGCTCGGTGCGATCGCCGGCCTCAGTAACCCTTTCCCAGTCGCGAATTTGGGCGAACCAATCCACTTCATCCAAGCCTTTCAAAATGGGCTGGCCGGTCATCAAATGGACTTTCTGGCGGCAAAGGAAATTGGCGCGGCCCTTCATCAGCGCTACTTTCAGATTGGGGGCAAATCGTTTTTGGAGAAACGGAATGTCTTTGTCGAAAAGCTGATGTTGGAGTGACTTGGTGGCCGTGGAAATCACCACGCGCTGTCCGCTGGCGATAGCGGGAATCAGGTAAGCCAGGGTTTTGCCGGTACCAGTGCCGGCCTCGATTAGCACGTGCTGATGGGCGCGAAATGCCTGGTCCACTATTTCGGCCATTTCTTGCTGCGAGCGGCGAAACTCGTATGTAGGGTGCTGCTTTTCAAGCACGCCTCCGCGCCCAAAAATCTCCGACATGGGGAGCGGAACCGTCCTAGCTGCGGCTTTGCCGGACGTTTTGTCAGGGGCGGATGGCATTCAGAGAGTGGGCCATTTGCGACAGCGCAGATGGCCGCAAAGCGTCGGAAGGGTACAATAGCACAGCGTGCGGTAGGTTCGCAGACGGCCATTACGTCCCGCGAATTGTCTCGGCATGCTCTTAAGGACAAATGAGCGAAAAGATTCCCTCAATAGTCATCGTGGGGCGCCCAAACGTGGGCAAGTCCACCTTGTTTAACCGGATTACCGGGACGCGCCGCTCCATCGTTACCGACGAGCCAGGTATTACGCGCGACCGCATTTACGGCCAGGCGTCGTGGGAAGGCCGGACGTTCGAGTTGGTGGATACCGGCGGAATTGTCCCCGAGGCCCAGGCCGGAATCCCCGGGGAAATTCTGCGGCAGGCGAACATGGCGATTAAAAACGCCGTCAAGGTTGTGATGGTGACGGACGCGCGCACAGGCCCCATTGCCACCGATCGCGAGCTGGCGTTGTTGCTGCGCCGGGCCGGAAAGCCTCCCGTAATCGCCGCCAACAAAGTGGATGCGATGCAAAACGTTCCGCTGGCGGCGCCATTTTTTGAGATCAGTCCAGAGGTTTTCCCCGTCTCGGCGGAACACGGGTTTGGCGTGGATGAACTGCTGGACTTTCTGGTCGCGGATATGCCCAAAGGCGAGGCGCCCGA
>PKXT01000330.1 GCA_003133505.1 Acidobacteriota bacterium | reverse complement strand
ATTGAGCCCTGGTTCATCAATGGATGGCAGGCCTATGGTTCGGCCAATCACACCCCCGGTATTGGTGGACAGATTAAGTGGACACCCACAAGCTGGATGAACATTGTCTCTAATAACTATGGCGTCGGGGAAGACGATCTATTCATTCCCAATCGCAGGCGCATACATACTGACAACAGCATAGAAATCAAATATTACGACCAACCAGTAAAGACTCTCGATAAGATGGCTTTCAGCCTCACAGGAGACTTGGGTTGTGAATATGGCGGAGGGGTGAGCTGTTACAGCAATACCAAGAACGGACCCAAGCAGAGTTTTATCGGTTTCATGGCTTACAACCGCTTCTGGTTCCACCATGATTTGTTTGGGCTGACTCTTGGCGGCGGCGTGATTAATAATCCCGGCCGCTATCTGGTACTGCTGCCGCCCATCAATGGAGAAAGCGCGATTACGGCGGCGACGAGTTCTCCGTATTTTACGGAGAACCCCGGCGATCCATTCAAAGCATGGGATTCGTCGGTCACCTTTGATTACATGCCGAAACAGTACATTACCTTCCGCTGGGAGTATGACTATCGCCATGCCAACGTCCCCTATTGGACCGGCCGCGGAGGCATAACTCCGCCCGGCGGAAACAACGGCAATCCCGAAGACTACTCGTGCATTAGCGGGGCATCGTCGGGCCAGACAGCGCTGGGCGCGGCGGAGACAGCCTGTGGCGGCGGACTGGGCAGCGTGTGGTTCCCCGACCTCCGCAAGGATGAGGGATTCATTGACATGTCTATTCTGGTGAAGTTCTGAACGATGTTAAGTTTTGGAGCGTAGCCGTTACATGGTGGTCCACCCTGAAGGCCAGTGCTTACGGTGCGGATAAGCTGAGGCGGCGCGGTCCGCTCACATGGGGATTGCCGATCTCGTAGAACCGGTATAGGCGATGCGCTTCACGCGAGATGCCGATGCGGATGCTCACGCCGATGGGCCCCGCGGGCCGCGCCTCCGTTCCCAACCACAGCGGACTGCCACCGCACAGGTCGAGGCCGTCACAGCTTCGATCAATTTGCATCGCGGTAGCCAGCCTGCCAGGGCCTCGCGCCAAATCCGTCACCCGCAACCGGGCGGACGCGTCCTGGTTTGAAATGCTATTCGACGCGGCACGATTGGCTTGCATGATTTCCAGGCCTTCCAGCGGTTCAAGGCCGCGCAGCAGGACGCCGGCGCCCGTTCCGTGCGATTCGCTCGAAACGTTCATTGCGAACCAGCAGCCGTAAGTGAAATACACGTACGAAAATCCGCGCTCCAGAAATAGCGAACGATTTCGCTTGGTTTCGCCGATGAACGAATGCGCCGCCGCGTCCCCCGGCGGGTACGCTTCCGTCTCCACGATGCGTCCGCTTAGCCGGATGGTTTTTCCTCGGTTGGCGCAGGTACCGCGTACGCGCGAATTTTCGCCGCAAGGCGTGGAAATGTCATGCACTAGCGTCTTGCCAATCAGGAAGCGCGCCAGCTCAAGTGTGTCGCGCGGCAATTCGGCGCGCCGCAGCCGCTGGATTTTCCGCAACCCGTCCAAGGTCGCCGAGGGATTTTTGTCCCGTACGGAATCGTCATTCATGGGGCGCGAGATTTTTTTCAGCATTTTCTTCGGCATTGTTTTCAATTTCATTTTTACGGACGCGCGCCTTCATCTTTTCCCGCGTCGTCTATTTTCCACCAGAATGTAGGATGATCACACTCAATGCATGCGATCCAATTTAACGCGTTAACCGTATTCGGATTGGTTGCGGTTTCCGCGATGCTGCTCTGCTACGCGCTAGAGGGTCGCAGCTCGTGGTGGGTGCTGGGATTTGCCGCGTCGTGTCTGCTGGGCTCGGCGTATGGCTTTCTTCAGGGCGCGTGGCCCTTCGGACTTGTGGAAGCGGTCTGGTCGGTCGTTGCTTTTCGCCGCTGGATAGCTTCGCGCGCCAACGGCGGGAAAATTCGGTGGTGAATAGAAAGGCGATGTAATTGATTAATAAAGAGTTGACGTTTGGCGACTGTGGGCCACTGTTGCTGTTAGGGAACGCCATATATTCGCTATTCATTCGCCAAGATGAAAAGAACAAGCCGATGGCCTGGAGCGGAGAAAGGCGTAGTGGATCCCGGATAAATGCTGGGCACTTTCCGGGATGACAAACGGGGAATGCGGCAGAAAAAGCGGACCCCGGAGCACAACAGGGAAATGACAGAGAGCACGAGAGGCAGGATTCCCCCCTTATTGGTCATGGCAAGCAAGATTCGGCGCTGAGGCGCGCGCATAAGCGTGGGGAAGCAATTGTTCTATGCGTGGCGTTGCGACAGGGTAGTGGGGCGGCGGACTCGATCCTTACACTCGCTTCCCGTTTCGACAGGGGGCCGGGGTTTCAGCGCCGACCTTGAACATTGCCTTTCTCCCAGCTTTAGCCGCTGAAAAATCGCCGAGTTTCAGGTCTTGACACTCGCGGGCATTCGATCAACGATCCGATCCGCGAGCGCTTTTCCCGCCGCTGCCAGCCATCGTGCCCAAACCACTCCACGCAACAAACGATTCACTCGGCGCCAGCGCTGCCGCCGCGCTTCCCGCGCCTGTCTTTCACGATCTCGCGCGGCACACCAAAATCTACCAGGGCGATTGCATCGAAATTCTTGCCGCCCTTCCCGCCTCCTCCGTGGACCTCGTCTTCGCCGACCCGCCCTATTTCCTTTCCAATGGAGGCATCACCTGCCACGCCGGAAAGATGGTCAGCGTCAATAAGGGCGAGTGGGACCGTTCGCGCGGCCCCGACGCCAATCACGAGTTCAATCGCGCTTGGCTGGCCGCCTGCCAGCGCGTCCTGAAACCCAATGGCACCATTTGGGTCAGCGGTACCAGCCACGTAATCCATTCGGTCGGCTTCGCCATGCAGCAGCTAGATTTCAAACTCTTGAACGACA
>PKXT01000161.1:2448-5681 GCA_003133505.1 Acidobacteriota bacterium | reverse complement strand
CAGGTCGTCTTCATGCAGGCGCTGCATTACGAAGATTGTCTTAGTCGACCGTGAAGGGCACATTGCTCGAAAGCGTGCCGCCGGATGTAACCACCTGGACCGTGCCGGTTGTCGCTCCGGCGGGCACCGTAGCAGTGATCCACGACTTTGATTTCACCTGGAAAGCGGCGAGTGTGCCGTTGAAGGTCACGCTCGTTGTGCCGGTTAGGTCAGTTCCCAGAATGGTGACAGATGTTCCGGGAGCACCCATCGCCGGCTGTGTGGCCACAAAGGCGCCAAGTCCAGTACCGAAGCTGAAGACCGTGCCGCAACTAATTTCGCCACCCTCTCCACAAAGCCTTACTCCACCACCTGCCGATGTGGTTCCATAAAAGGTTCCATTCGTGGACTGGAGCAAGGCCCCCGGCAGGAAGGCCGGTGGCCTCGGAATGCTGTACAACATGGTGAATGCGCCACTGGGAGTCATTTCAAAAATCTGCCCGCTATTGTCTTCCCCTCCATAAATTGTCGTTCCGTAGAAGTTTCCATCATTGCCCTGAACGAGAGGGCCCATGGGCCCCAAATAAGTGTCCCAAAAGAAATTGTAGAGTGTGGTCAGCGTCCCGTCTGGGGTTACTTCGAAAATGGTTCCATTGTCACCTGTCCCTCCGGACGTGGTCATCCCGTAAAAGACACTATTTTCTCCCAGGACCAACCGGTTAGGAAAAGACCCATCTGTGCCATTGAAAGTGTGCAGCAAACGCACAATACCGCCCGGGGTGACCCGGAAGATAGTGCCATCTCCACCGGAACCCTCTTGTGTTACTCCATAGAAGTTTCCGTCGCTTCCCAAGGTAAGCCCCGAGTCAGGATACGATCCTTTGGGGGGGCTGAATGCATAAAGGGTCGTCAATGCGCCTTCTGGCGTGATCTTAAAGATGGTCCCACAGCAGTTGGCGCCGGTCCCTCCGTCGTAGGTGGTGCCGTAAAAGCTTCCATCGGGGCCTTGGACCAGGGGTCCGACCGGGCTATAGCCGCCGGAACCCGAAGAAAAGCTATACAAGGTTGTGAAGGCGCCGCTCAAAGTGATTTTGAATATTGTCCCACCGCATGTACCGACGGTGCACACTCCATGGGCTCCGCCGCCTAGCGTAGTCCCGTAAAAGTTGCCGTCTGTGCCTTGCACCAACGATCCCGACGGAATATAACCATCCGTACAGTTAGCTTGCCTGCAAAAGCTGTAAAGCGAGGTGAGCCTGCCTGTCGGGGTGACCTTAAACACTGTGCCGCAATAGCCGGTATTTGTGTAGCCAGCGCAAGCGCTATTGGTATTTACCCCGCCGCTCATCGTTGTCCCGTAAAAACTCCCATCCGCCCCCTGGATTAGTGCTCCCAATGGATCGCCGCCGTTCGTATTATTAAATCTTTGAAGAAGCGTGAATGTAGGAAGAGGCGCATGCACTGGAGGCGCTTGCGCAGGTAAAGCGACCGCCGTCACGGCCCAAAACAGAAAAATACTGCAGGCCTTCGTAACCCAGTTTATTTCCCTCATTGCAGCTCCTCGCCGCCTGCGCGGCTTTTGCAATTTCAATGCGGATCGGGCCGCTCAATTCACCGTGAATGGCACGTTGCTCGAAAGTGTGCCGCTGGGCGTCACCACTTGTACCGTTCCAGTGGTGGCGCCTGCGGGGACGTTGGTGAAGATTAAGGTTTTCGATACCACCGTGAACGTAGCAGGTTTTTCGTTAAACGTGACGCTGGTCGTGCCGGTCAGATTGGTTCCTAGGAGGTGGACGGGCGTTCCCATCTTGCCGAATGCAGGCAGTGTCTTCACAAAGGGACCGATGCCCACAGACAGGCTGAAGACCGTCCCTACCTCGTGGGCTCCGCCACTAGATGCTGTCCCGTAGAATTTTCCATTGGTGTCCTGGACCAGCCCTGCGGTGGAGTAGTAGCCGTCCGTGTAGTCGAAGCTGTGCAGCGTCGTCAGCGTGCCGCCTGGGGTGATCCCGAAGACGGTGCCGCAGCCTTCAGCATGGCAGCTATTGGCCCCGCCGAACTGCGTTGTCCCGTAGAGCCTTCCATCGGTTGCTTGAATCAATCCATTGGGCCCGCGACCGTCCGTGCAGTTGCTTCCCCCTTGCGAGCAAAAGTTATAAAACGTTGTCAGCGTGTAGGGGGGAGTCGGGCGGATATTGAAGACGGTGCCATAACCGTGGGCCCCGCNNTGGACCAGCCCCGCGTAGGGGTATTCGCCGTCTGTTCCGTCGAAGCTGTGCAGCGTCGTCAGCGTGCCGCCTAGGGTGATCCTGAAGACCGTGCCGCAGCCGGCACCAGCGCAGCTATTGGCCCCGCCGAGCAGCGTTGTCCCGTAGAAGTTCCCATCAATGCCTTGCACCAATCCTCCAACGGGTTCGCGGCCGTCCGTGCAATCGCCTCCCCCTTGCGAGCAAAAGTTATAAAGCGTGGTCAGCGCGCCCTCGGGCGTGATCCTGAAGACTGTGCCATCGCCGACCGTCCCACCGTACAATGTTGTCCCGTAAAAGTTCCCGTCGATGGCTTGGACTAGCCCCGCAGCAGGTAAGGAATTTAAGCTGTGCAGCGTCGTCAGTATGCCGCTTGGCGTAATCTTGAAGACCGTGCCATTGTCGTCGGCCCCACCCAGTTCTGTTGTCCCGTAGAAGTTGTCATCGGTGCCCTGGACCAGTCCAGCGTATGGCGATTGGCCGTCCGTACCATCGAAACTGTGCAGCAGGGTGAACGTCACAGCCGGGGCAATGGCCGGTGCCGGTGCGGACTGAACGCCCGGCGCTGTTTGCGCGGGCAAGACAATTGCCGCCGTTACCCACAGCAAAAGAGCCGTGCATACCCTTCCAATCATGCTTCCGCCATTAAGTTTGATCATGTTGTCTCCTTGCCTCTGCGCGGCATCCTTTCAAGTACAGATAGTAGCACCATTCGGAACCTCGCCGCGATAAATCTCAGTGCATTCTGGATCGTAATCCTCGAATCCGGCGCCGTAAATGAAACCCATGCCGCCGCCGAACCTCTTGATCCGTGGCGGAGCGGTCTGCTCCTTACCAACAACCCTTAGCCAAAGGCAAAATCTCTTTTTCTCTCGTTTTGCCCACGATGCACGGGCTGCGGCGCGGCTGGCTGCGCTTCCCAGTACGAAAGCGGCTGGATTCGGCATCTCTTCGAGCTTGCGTTTCCGATTCATTAGAGGTAATTCGCGCCGATCTTGCATTGGCAAT
>PKXT01000161.1:0-2361 GCA_003133505.1 Acidobacteriota bacterium | reverse complement strand
ATATCGGCGCGGGCTGGGCCTTAGCTTTGGTCACGAGGGCATCTTCCTAATAGTCATGCCCACCCTCATGGCAACACTTGGAAGGGCACGTTGCTGGAAAGCGTGACATTGGTAGTTACCACCTGGACTTTTCCGGTTGTGGCGCCTGCGGGGACATTGGTTAAGATTAAGGTTTTCGATACCACGGTGAACGTAGCCGGCGTGCCGTTAAACGTGACATTGGTCGTACCGGTCAGATTGGTTCCCAGGATATGGATGGGCGTTCCCCCTTTGCCGAACGCAGGCAGTGTTTCCACAAAGGGGCCGAGACCCACGGACAGGCTGAAAACCGTCCCATCACCGTCAATCCCGCCATCCGGCGTTGTTCCGTAGAATTTCCCATTGGTGTCCTGGACAAGCCTCGCAGAGGGGAAGGCGCCCTCCATGCCGTAATAGACGAAGCTGTGCAGCGTCGTCAGCATTCCAGCAGGGGTGATCCGGAAGACCGTCCCGCCGTCATTGGGGTCGCCCTGTGATGTCGTCCCGTAGAAGTTCCCATCGGTGGCCAGGATCAGCGCCGCGAGAGGGAAGTTGCCGTCAGCGCCGCCGAAGCGGTGCAATGTTGTCAGCACGCCGCCCGGGGTGATCCTAAAGACGGTGCCGCAGCCGGCACTACAGGATGAATTCTTGATCCCCCCGTATGCTGTTGTCCCGTAGAAGTTTCCATCGGTGCCCTGGACCAGTCCGCCATAGGGGTAAAGGCCGTCCGTGGAGTCGAAAATGTGCAGCGTGGTCAACTGACCGCCTGGGGTGATTGTAAAGACTGTGCCGCAGCCTGAAGCAACGCAGCTGTTGGCCCCGCCCTGTACTGTCATGCCGTAGAAATTCCCATCGGTGGCTTGGACTAACCCGGCAGAGGGGTAGAAGCCGTCCGGGCCGTCGAAGCTGTGCAGTGTAGTCAGTGTGCCGCCCGGGGTGACCCTGAAGACGGTACCGCAGCCGCCACCAATACAAATATTAGCCCCTCCGTAATTCGTTACCCCGTAGAAGTTCCCATCAATGGCCAGAATCAGCGCCACGGGCTGGTCGCCGTCCGTGTAATCGAAGCTGTGCAGTGTCGTCAGCGTGCCGCCCGGGGTGATTGTAAAGACAGTGCCGCAGCCGAAATCGCAGGAGTTATTGGCCCCGCCGCCCCCCGTTGTCCCGTAGAGGTTCCCATCGGTGCCCTGGACCAGTTCCTCAGGTCCGAGGCCGTCAGCGTAGTTGAAGCTGTGCAGCAGGGTGAATGTCGGTGCGGCCGTCGCCGTCGCCGGCGCGGTCTGCGCGGGCAATATGATGGCCGCCGTTGCGAAAATTAGAAAGCCTATGGAGGCCCTTTTCCACCAGTTCACTTTGCTCATTTCTTATCTCCTTGCCGCTGAGCGGCGCTATAAACCTCTTGCGAATGAAATCCGACCGCTTTTGATACCAATGGTTGACCGATACTCAGAGCTTAGGGCAACACCTGGAAGGNNCCATGAAACGTGACCTCGGTTGCGCCATTCAGATCGGTCCCGAGAATGCTGACCGTCGCTCCCACATTGCCGAAGGTCGGCTGTGTTTCCACAAACGGCCCCAGACCCAAGGAAAGGCTGAAGACCGTGCCACAGCCATAAGACCCACAATTGCTTGCAGCCCCCTCGGATGTGGTTCCATAGAACTCTCCATTGGTAGCCTGAATTAGCGCCCCTAGGGGGCCTGCACCGTCGGTCCCGCCGAAACTGTGCAGAGTGGTTAGTGTCCCACTTGGCGTGATCTGGAAGACCGTGCCAAAGTCGCCGTCATTGGCCCCATATGAGGCCGCTGACCCATAGAAGTTTCCATCAGTACCCTTTATCAACGGTGCGATGGGTGCAGCGCCGTCTGCACAATGGTAGAGGCCTTGGGGGCAAAAAGTGTAAAGCACCGTCAGAGTGCCCGTTGGGGTAACTTTGAAGAGATTGCCAAGCTGCGTGGCGCCGCCGAATTCTGTTGTGCCATAAAAATTTCCATCGTTGCCCTGAACCAGCGCTGCATTGGGATAGTAGCCGTCGTCGCAAGAATCGCCTTGCGTGCAAAAGCTATGCAGCCTGGTCAACATGCCGCCGGGGGTAATCTTGAAGACCGTGCCAAAGTCGTGGCGTCCGCCGTCAGCTGTTGTCCCGTAAAAGTTCCCGTCGGTGCTCTGCGTCAGTCCTGCGTAGGGAAAATAACCGTCATCGCAATAGCCAATGCCATTCGGACAAAAGGTATAAAGTGTCGTGAGGGTGCCACTTGGCGTGATCTTAAAGATTGTGCCACAGCCCTCAGGGCAGGCGATGGCGCCCCCGAAAGGCGTTGTCCCATAGAAGGCGCCGTCGGTGC
>PKXT01000221.1:2988-3136 GCA_003133505.1 Acidobacteriota bacterium | reverse complement strand
GCCCGGCGGGTTGGATCAGACAGAGCCGCAAACGTTGTATCTAACCTATCCACCACCATATGGTAGTGCATTATCCGTAGATGTCAAGTGTAGATTTTGGAGTTCCCGATTTCTGTTTCCTGATCACTGAACCCTGACACCTGCGCTA
>PKXT01000221.1:0-2958 GCA_003133505.1 Acidobacteriota bacterium | reverse complement strand
CCTTTGCGGTCGCCCAGCCAGCCGATGTAGGTGAAATCGGCGGTGATGGGATCAAGCTTCTCAAACACTTCTGCGGGCCGCGGCATCCAGAC
This sequence comes from Acidobacteriota bacterium, assembly GCA_003133505.1. Classification (GTDB taxonomy): domain Bacteria; phylum Acidobacteriota; class Terriglobia; order Acidiferrales; family UBA7541; genus PALSA-278. The sequence continues at coordinate 2,866 of PKXT01000221.1, read as the reverse complement.
ATGATCCACCAGGCCCCGGCTGCGAGATGCCTGCCCGCAACCGAGGTAAGATCGGCATCGACAAACATGGCAAACGATGGCGCCATCAGCGGCGCCGCTGCCAGTCTTGCGGCGGGGGCGTGCCGAATAGTCACGCCCCTCCGCAAGCTCTGCGTGGGTCGAATCCAGCCCGGTACTATTCACCCCATCGCAGCTCTATGGTTTGCTTGTTGCGAGCGCTTCCAACTTGGCAATCCGCTCCTCGAGCTCGGCGATTTTGCCGTCCTTCTCCTGGTTCAGTTTGTANNGCTTGTCGTCTTCGCCCAGGCCGAATGCGGCGTGGAAATCCTGCGCCATCGGCCCCATGTGGCGGATGGAAGCATCTTGCGCCTTGTAGTCCCAGGTGGAGATGGGCAGCTCCGCCAGCTTGGCCAGAAGCGCCTCGCCGTCAATGGTGGCGAAATTGGCTTTGACATTGCGGTCGCTGAGGGAGGACCACGAACCGGAGCCGCTGGGCAGTTGGGCGCCGGTGTAAAACCCAGTATAGAACGTGAACCCGCCGACCGCCGAAGCAATGAACTGGTTCGGACCAGTGTCCTGGGTAGGACCACAACCGCATCCGCCCCAGACAAAGCTGTTATCGTAGTTCGCTATGGCAGATTGCCCCGCGGCGAAGCTGTCGATAGCAAGTGCTTGATTGTTCGATCCTCCCGGCACAGTTGCCCCATAATTGGCGGCGACATTGCCACCGCCTCCTCCGACGGTCGCACCGCCGCTAGTAGCGGCGTTACCGTTGCCGCCCGCCACGGTGGCGTCGCAGGTGGCGGCGTTGTCACCACCGCATTCCCCGTTCTCAAAGCTGTTCGCGGTGTTGTTCTCGCCCCCTCCAACAGCGTCGCCCTCATTCAAGGCGCTGTTAGTGCTGCCTCCGGCGACTGTCGCTTCGGCGCCGTACGCATAGTTGACTTCGCCTCCGCTAACGGCTGCGTAGTTGCCGGTCGCCACGTTCAGAGCGCCGCCCGCCACGGTCGAGGCGTATCCGCCCGCGGGAGCCAACAGCAAGCGTGCCGAATTTTTCGACGAAAATTATTTTTCTACCGACGGAAATTGGGTCGCGCGGAAATGCGTCGGACCCCTTCCCCCCACCCCCTTTCGCACAATGTCGGCGATACCTAACCCTGGCGTCATTCAGGGCGGATTCCAAACGCGACCTGGGCGGCGCCAGCATCGGCCGCTACGCAACTAAAGGTGCGCAGGTCCTCTGGGCCGATCGATGGTTATGCGATAGGCCGGGTCCTGTCCCGCTGACCTGACGCCCTATTCGTACCAAAGCTGGGATCACGGCCTGCTGGTTGATGTTTTCTGAACTCCGAAACCGGCCCAATCTTTGAATACGGCTCACAATTTTGTTTCGACTAATACGATTTTCCTTGACAAACATACTTACCGTAAAGTAAGTTATCGGATGACGGTATGGCAATCAAGAATCCACACGCGGTAGCGCTCGGAACCCTGGGAGGGAAGAGCCGTGCCAGAAGCACGACTCCTGAGCAAAGGTGCCGGTGGGCCCGCCTGGGCGGCTTAGCGCGTGCTGCCAAATATGATCCTGAAATGCTGGTCAAGTGGGCGAAGCTTGGCGGCAGGCCAAGAAAGGAGAGAGAAGATGCAAACTCTAGAGATTGAGAATCCTCATCTCCAAACTCAAATCGGGTCTAAGCGGCGCAACCCACGGGGGGTATTCGAGAAGGCTCCTGGCTCCGGCGAGTGGTGGATTCGCTACGTTGACGCCTCAGGTCGCTACCGCCGCGAGAAGGCGGGCACCAAGAGTGCCGCGACCAACCTCGTTTGTAAGCGCAAGACCGAGGCCCTGCAGGGCAAGAAACTGCCTGAGACGCTGCGCCAGCGCGTTGCGACGTTCCGGGAGATTGCCGGCGACGCGCTGGGATATTCCCGGATGCATAAGCGCAGCTTTCGGGACGATGAGTACAGGATGGCACGTTTTGCTGGGTTGGTTTGGTGACCGGCCCGCGCAATCCCTCACGCCCGGCGAGATTGAACGCCGTCTCGCAGGTGGAGATTGGACACCGGCCACGGCGAATCGGCACCGCTCGCTGCTGTCACTCGTTTTCAGGCTCGCTGTCCGCGCGGGGAAGGTGAAGGAAAATCCCGTCGGGCAAGTGACCCGGCGCAGAGAGAACAACATCCGTGTGCGCTTCCTGGAAGCCAGTGAGGAAACGGCTCTGCGAGCGAAAATCCGCAAGCTATACCCGGAACACGAAGCCGAATTTGATCTGGCCTTAAATACGGGCTTGCGGCGAAACGAGCAATACCGCCTGCGTTGGGATGCGATTGATCTGCCGCGTGGGATTCTGACAGTAGCCGACGCAAAGAACGGGGAGCGCAGATACGTGCCGCTCAATTCGACGGCGCGCGCGGCTATCAAGACGCTCGCCCAGTCCAATAAGGGGTGCGAGTACGTTTGCCCAGGAACGGCAGGAAGGTTGGGCCGTGACTGGCAGCGATGGTTTGAGGAGGCAGTCCGGCTGGCTGAAGTGCGCAACCTTAGATGGCACGACCTGCGGCATTCGTTCGCTTCACGGCTGGCGATGGCCGGTGTTCCGCTGCGCACAATCGCCGAACTTCTCGGCCACAAAACCCTCGGCATGGTGATGCGCTACGCGCATCTTGCCCCGGCGCACCTGCAAGAAGCCGTCGAGCGCCTGGGAGCCTACTCCGAGAAAAAAACCGACACCACTACCGACACCAGGCCTTTGGCTGACCAAGCGCCAGCAGCGGTTTATGTCCAGTAAATCTTTATGTGATAGGGTGTTAAAGAGAAATGCGGGAGTGGCGGAATTGGCAGACGCGCAGGACTTAGGAGATGTTC
>PKXT01000239.1 GCA_003133505.1 Acidobacteriota bacterium | reverse complement strand
TAAATCCAGCGATTGCTGACAGCCGTCGGTAATCAGCAATTGATCGAGCGGCACGTTCGTCCCTTCAGATCGCAGCAAATCCACCAGCGCGGACTTCAGAGGCTCATAACCTTCCGATGAGCCGAGCTGCAAAATTCGCCGGCCGTCGGTCTTGAGCACAGCATTGCAGCAGCGGCGGAAATCTTCCAATGGAAAATATTCGCCAGAAGGACGGGCGGTCACGAAAGCTATGCCATTCTCTGGAACTTCCGGCATAAGCCGCGCCAGGCTGTCATCGCCACGCTCGTCGGCAAAAAGCGCCTCCCACCTCAGGCCGCTGGCTACCATGGCTCGAGGCGCGGCGGAAATTTGGCGCACTGGGGCGTCTCCGCAGATGAATGTCCCGCGCCCGACGTGACCCTGAATCAAACCTTCGGATTCGAGATCCGCGTATGCGTTGGCGATGGTGGTTCGATGGACGCCCAGTTGACCGGCCAGTTCGCGGCTTGCGGGAATGCGATCTCCCGGCCGCAACTCGCCGGAATCAACCAGGGAGCGCAATTGGTCGCGCAGTTGAATGTAGAGCGGAATGTGGCTTTCTGGCTGTAGTTGCAGCGGCAGCATTGGCTCCCTCATGGGACAATCTACGCTCTATTATACGTCTTGCAAGAGCCAATTTGTCTCTTACAACGATGGGGCAACGTGCTAAGGATCATTGCAATTTTTGGATGAACGCAATCCCAGAACTATGGGGTCGCTGCGGTTGCCAGTTGCTCGCGCCGGACCTGAAGTTCGCGGCGCAGGGCGGCCGGCGCGCTCGGATTAAACGCGACCAGGTACCAAAGCGGCTGGGCTTTGTCCCGGCTCAGGCGAGTGAGCGTCTCGGCATCGGCGCTGGGATGGCGGGCAATATTTTCGCGAATGGCCGAGTAGGGATGGCGAGAGAGGCGCCGAAGAGTCTTGGAGGTGGCCTTGGGATGTTCGCTAATCAAGCGGAGCAGGTAGTAATCCTCGCGCGGCGCGCGCAGCGAAAGATTATCCAGAGTGGCTGGATCGACATCGGCATTCAGCACAGCGGCGATTTTTTCATCCCAAGCCGAATTAATACGATTCAATTCCTGGGTGCGCGTATGGATTAGCTCTTCCAACAGTCGGCTTTCCTGCATCATGCGGCCGTGGGGCATAGCGGTAGTTTCGGTGGATTCGAGGACGCGAAGCAAATGCTGGCGTTCGCCGAAGACGATTTGGGAAGTGCGCGGCGCTTTGGCCTACATTTTGTGACGCACAAGATCCGACTGCCTCATCTACATACCTCCAATCCGCAATTCGTGGATGGCCGCCTAAAGGATTCGGTGAACGAGCAGCGCCGCTGGCTATAAGATTATTATAGCTCTATGTCCAAGAGTAAAGCCGCGGGCGTATGGACTGTGCCCTGCTCTCTAATGACCGCTGAATAAAGATTGTTGTGCCTTGCTCGCCAGCCGGGCGACTGTCGCGGTCACGGACGCAATGTCCAAGGATTAGTTGAAAATACCACGTAAGGGAAGGAGTGTTGCAATGTCAGTTTTTGACAAGCGCGCGAGTGAGATTGAACATTTTCAGACCATGCTGGGGCGTGATCGCGGGAGGCTCGCTGTCGCGCTGGACCGAATCACCGCGGCAGCCGTGCTAACGGGACAACATGCCGTGTATTGCCACCGCGCTGGCGCGCCAGGCCGCGACTCGGAGGTGCCGGCCATGGACATTCAACAAATATCCCGCGAACTATGCGACGCCAAAGAATTGATCCAAAGCGTGATGGAGCAACTTCGCGAAGACAGCGCGGCCCAGGGCAAACCCGCACCGCGAATGCCGCTGCTATAGGGAGCTAAATACATACTTAGCCGTTCCGGTTGCCTGAATGAATTAGGAACGCAGCAGGAATATCTGTTTCCAACATGGCGCCACAGCAAGAGAGATTCCCCGGGTTTCGCCTTTAGGAATGACATCTCACCTAATGCGTCACCTATGCCGAAGATGGGCCCCCGCAATCAGCGCGCTTTAACGCAGAAACGGATTGGAATCGCGTTCCGCGCCAATGGTGGTCGCGGGACCATGACCGGGAAAAACCACGGTGTTGTCGGGCAATGCCAGCAGCTTTCCTCGCAGCGAACGCATGATTTCATCCAACGAACCGCCCCATAGGTCGGTGCGTCCAATGCTGCCGGCAAAAAGCGTATCGCCGGCAAAGAGAACAGGCGCGACATTACTTTTCGCCTGATTCGGCATTGCGCTGGCCGTCGAATTGCGACCGAGGTTGCGTTCTATCAGAGAGCTGACGAATGATACGCCGGTCTGCCTTTCGTTCGTTAACGTGCTAGCCGATTTCAATGCGTCATTTTTCGCATCGGAATTGTGGATTTGTGGGCCTAACTCTGCCGAAGAGTAAAGGCTAATGCTGCCCTGCGAGTGGCCGGGCGTGTGCATCACCTGAAGTTTCCACGCACCACATTCGAGCGAGTCGCCATCCTTCACAAAATCGGTAACTTCAGTGACTGGAGGCGGCTCAACGCCCAGCCATTTCGCTTGCGCGTCAAGGTGCTGGTACATCTGCAAATCGTCACGGTGAAACATCACTGGCGCGCCGCTGGTTTCATGCAAGCGCGCAAGGCCTCCGACGTGATCAATGTGCGTGTGAGTACTGACGATTAGCTGGACGCGAAGGTGATGGCGGTCGAGAGTTTCCTGAATGCGGGAAACTTCGTCGCCGGGATCAATCACNNCCGGTTTCCAGATCGCCCAAAATCGAGCAATTACAGGCCAACATTCCCACTGGGATAATTTCGTGTATGCGCCGTTGGTTCATGGCGATCAGTATAGCAACAGGGCTGCCGTGACCGGTGCGCGCCGGCAAGCCTTCATTTCAGTCCACCAAACGATTCCTGCTAGTGGAAAGAAACGTGGCCTCGCGCTGGATGGCCAGCGGTCGTTTTGTGGAACCACGGAATAACTTAAGCAGATGGCGTCTGCTACACTCGGTAGTGAATGAGTGCGCCAGGAAAAACACTACTACAACTGGAAGAAGGGGCGGGCGCGAAATTCGGGGAATGGTTTGGCGTTCAGCTTCCGTCTGAGTTTGCAGGCTTCGAGGGGGAATACCGCGCGGCGCGCGAAACCATTGCGGTAATAGATAAGAATTACCGGGCTTGGTTTTCGTTCACAGGGCCCGACCGCGTCCGCTACCTGAACGCCATCCTTACCAGCAACATTCGCGATCTTGCCGNNCTCCATCACTTTTTCTGAACGCGCAAGGGCACATTCTGGCGGAAATGGAAATTTGGGCACTCCCGGACAAACTGATCGCGGTTTCCTACGCAATGGTGCGGGAATCTCTCGCCGCCCAATTCGACAAGTACATCATCATGGATGACGTGGTACTTGAAAATCAGACGGAGAGCACGGGGGTGCTGGCGCTGGAAGGGCCGGCGACGCCGCTGGCTTTGCGTGAATTGAGTGGCGTGGATTTCAATTCGCTGGCGGAACTGGATTTTTGCGAAACAGCCATCGCCGGGGTGACAGGGGAGGGCACGAGGGCTGGAACAAACACCGCCGCAATTCCCTGCCGCGTGCAAAGGCGCACTCCCGGGGGAGTGGCCTCGGCAGAATTCACTGTAGCGCGCGCGGACTTACCTGCTTTATGGATTGCTCTCACCTTCTGCGCCACGCGGCATGGCGGCCAGCCCATTGGTTACAGCGCGCTGAGCGCGCTGCGCCTGGAAGCGGGGATTCCATGGTTTGGGTATGACTTCGACGAGACGACCTTGGCCCACGAAGCGGGCCTCGAAAATTCCCACATCAGTTATTCGAAAGGCTGTTACCTCGGGCAGGAAATNNACGGGTGAACCGTCATCTGGCATTGGTGGAATTTTCGGGCGATGCAGTTCCGCCGCGAGGGGCGGAACTGCGCGGAGACGAGCGGCCCGCGGAAACCACGGAGGGAGCGAAGGCCTCTCCCCCAAATGCTGTGTCGGCGGCCAAAGCATCGGGCCACATAACCCGGGCGGCATGGTCCCCCGCGCGAAATCGTCCTTTGGCGATGGCCTACCTTCGCCGGGAGTTTTTGACGCCTGGAACCAAGCTTCAATGGGAGCATGGCACAGGAGTTTTCGTGCGGGAAATCACTGCCACTCCGCCGGATGCGGCGGATTCGCAGAACAATTAGACGGCACTATTACAATCCCGCGATCATCTTACGAATGAGAGGCATTTATGCGGACATTCCTTAGCAGTGCGATCCTAACCCTGGTGGCGGTGACGGCGAATTCTGGGTTTTTGGCGGCGGCGACCGCGCACAGTGGCGCTACGGCGTCGCCGGTGGCCGCGTCGGGCGCGGTCTTTCACGTTTCGCCGCAGGGCAATGACCAATGGTCCGGCCGGCTGGCCGCGCCCAATGCTAAGGGCACCGATGGCCCGTTCGCCACGCTCGCGCGCGCGCGAGATGCGGCGCGGCAGGCGAAATCCGGGCATGGCGGGGTGACGGTTTACCTTCACGGCGGCAACTACGAACTTCGGGAACCAATTATCTTCATGCCGGAGGATTCAGGATCGCCCGGCGCGCCGGTTACCTATGCGGCCAGTCCTTCCGACTCCGAGGCACCGGTACTAAATGGAGGGCGTGTGATTACCGGCTGGCAAGCCGGGGAAAATGGGGTGTGGGTGGCGCAGGTCCCTGATATTAAGGAGCGCGGGTGGTATCCCCACCAATTTTTCATTAACGGTCAGCGACGCCACCGGGCCAGTTCGCCGGCCGGCGGTTTTGCGAATATGCAAGGCGAAATCTCAATGGCCGGCCAGGCGCAATTCACTATGGCCGGAAATGACATTTTCGCCGACGATATTGCCGACGGTGCTGAAGCGCTGGCGCTGGACAAGTGGCTGGACTTCCGCGCCGCCGTTGTGGGGGTGGACGGACAGACTGTAACCCTTTCGCGCCATCGGCATGGTCTAATGAACCAATTGAATCTCCGGTACCGTTTTGAAAACGTCCGCAGCGGACTTTCCGCGGAGGGATCCTGGTTCGTTAGCCGCCGGGAAGGGGCGATTTACTATCATCCGATGGCGGGTGAAAGCCCGAATCATGTAACGGCCGTTGCGTCCAATATTTCGCAAATGATTCGCCTGGAAGGTGCCGGCCCAGGCAGCATTCACGACATCGTGTTTCGCGGGTTGACCATTAGTTATTCCGACTGGACGCTCCCCGGGCCGGACACTCCAAACCACCAGGCGGACGCCGACCTCCTTGCCGCCGTGGAAATTCGCGGGGGAAACGCGATTGTGTTTGACCATTGCGTATTCAGTCACATCGGCCTATACGCTCTCGAATTCAATCACGGTTCGAAATCGAATCGAATTGTGAATAGCGAAATGGTCGATCTTGGGGCGGGGGGATTGAAGATTGGCGAGCCCAATGGCGACGTTCATCCCGTTGGGGGGGGCCGAGGCAATCAAGGAGGCAATCGCGGCGGGTTTGGGCGCGGCGGCGGGTTCGGCCAGCAGCGCCAGATGCAGGGAGACCAGGGTCCGAGGGGGTCAATGAACCCCTCCGACTATAAGTATGGACCTGACTATCCACGAAATAGCGCGGAGACATGCAGCGATAACATGATCTCAGGGAACCGCATTCACGACCTGGGACTGGTTTTCGCGGGAGCCGGTGGAATTTGGATTGGGCAGAGCTATGGCAACACGATTTCGCACAACGACATCTTCAACACCTATCATGCAGCGGTTAACGTGGGATGGTCGTGGGGATATGTGGGGAGCGCGGCGCACCACAACGTGATTGAGTTCAATAATATTTATAACATTGGCCAGGGGTTGATGTCCGACGTGGGAGGAATTTATATTCTTGGTCAGCAGCCCGGCACTGTGATTCGCAATAATTTGATTCATGACGTCACCGCGTACACCGGAAAAAACGGATATGGGGGATGGGGAATTTATCTGGACGCGGGCACCAATCAAGTGGTCGTCGAGAATAACCTGATCTATAGAACCGAGGACGGCGCCATGCGCCAGAGCGAGGGCCAGAATAATACGATTACGAACAATATTTTCGCGTTTGGGCGGCAACTGCAAATCAGGAGGCAGCACGGCGCACCGGAATTAAGCTTTACATTCGAGCGCAACATCGTTTATTGGAGCGATGGCCCTCTTTTCATATCACCGCTGGAGGAAGGCACATATAAATTCGATGACAATCTGTACTACTGTACTTGCGGCAGTATTCAGATTGCCGAACCACGCGGCTCAGGGCTGACATACCAACAGTGGCAAGACAAAGGCCAGGACACGCACAGCGTGGTGGCCGATCCCATGTTCGTGGATCCCGAGAACGGCAACTTCACCCTTAAACCGGGCTCACCCGCGTCACGAATCGGATTTAAACCCTTCGATTATTCGAAAGCAGGAGCAGGTCACTAATGCAAGCAGGAAAGATATAAGCGAAAGAAAGCCAGAGCAGAAACTTCTCCAGAAAAACTGTCGTCATAGTGGTGGATGATTTTGCAGCGGCGGAAGGAATCTAGGAAAAGTTGAGGGATTTTTTGAAGCTGCCCTTTTCGGATTCGATCTTTCTCTGCAATTGCATCACCGCGTACATCAATGCCTCGGGCCGGGGCGGGCATCCAGGAACCCAGACATCAACGGGAATGACCTGGCCGACGCTCTGGACAATGGCGTAATTGTTGAAAACGCCACCGGAGGTCGCGCATGCTCCCATCGAGATGACCCACTTGGGCTCGGGCATCTGTTCATAAAGCTGGCGGATGATGGGTGCCATTTTCTGCGAGACACGGCCGGCGATGATCATCAGATCAGACTGCCGGGGAGAGCCGCGAAAAACCTCAGCGCCAAACCGTGCCAGATCGAATCGCGAGGCGGCGAGCGACATCATCTCAATCGCGCAGCAAGCCAAGCCGAAACTCATCGGCCAGATGGAATTCTTG
>PKXT01000237.1 GCA_003133505.1 Acidobacteriota bacterium | reverse complement strand
TCCACTCTATGAGAGTAGCCCGCTCGTGTTTGCACGTGAAGTTTTCCGCCGCCGGGAGCGTTGGCGCTTACCTTCAGTTTGCGGAAAGAACCCTCTCGGTCCGTAGCCTGGGGCATGAAGCCCAGAATGTACTGCCTGCGGATGTCGCGCGCGATTTCGCTGGTTACCTTTGAAACGTCCTGCGCGGAAGACGGAGAATAGAAAGCTCCCCCTGTCCTCTTGCACAACTTGGCCAGNNTCTCGTTCGGTGATTCCTGCAAGGCGATGGAATAAATCAACGCGGAAGATTGCTGCGCGAGTCCCACCAGTTGCGAGTATTTGATGTGGCTGGCATTATCTTCGCCGTCGCTGACAATTATCAATGCTTTTTTGTCCCAGCGCCCCAATTGCAACTGGCGCAATCCCAGGGCCACCGCGTCGTAAAGCGCCGTTCGCCCTCGCGCCGAAACACTGGTTACAGCCTTGCCGAGTTCCCCGGCATTACTGCTGAAGAGCTTGCCGCCCAGCGGCTGCAGCGAAGCGGAATCATTGAAATTGACCACAAACATCTCATCCTGTGGATTGCTGGATTGCGCGAAGGCGGATACCGCGGCTGCCACTTCAGGCAGGCTGGCGGCCATACTGCGGCTGTGATCGACAATCATCCCCACAGTCGCGGGAGCGTCATTGTGCCGGAACGTTGTGATGGTTTGGAGCTGGCCGTTATCGTAGATTCGAAAACCCTGTTGGCCCAGGCCCGAAACGAAAATCCCCGCATCGTCGGTGACTCTGACGGGTAGGATTACCAGGCTGGTCCGAACGGAAATGGTGCTTTGCGCGCCTGTTAAATTGACAAAGCGAGTCTGCGCGGATTCTGGGTAATGCACCGGCCCAAGCGCCATTGCAGCACAGCTGGACGCGCTAAGGGCGAGCGCTAACGCCGAACGTGTCTTGAAATTCGTAGGGCCCCCGCAGAGGCCGTAGCGCCGCGAGGCCAACCTGTTAAACAGGCGCCGCGGCGCACGGGAAATGCTGGCCGGGAATTACGCCTTTGAGCCAGCGAACCGCTTCAGAGAGATTGCCACGCCAAGCGATAACAGGCCGAGTAAACCAATCAGTGGGAGGGAGCTGGCCGTATGCGGCAATTCTTTGGCGGGAGCCGGAGCTTCCGTCGGGGCTGGCGCTTCTTCCTGCGCAACCGGTGGCTCTGTTTCGATAACGGTCGCCACGGGCACTTCCTCGCGCGCCGGGGTCTCGGCAACGATCGGCGTATTGTCTATATCTGCCGCAGTGCTATCTCCGGAAGGTACTGGCGCTTTTTCCGCAATGGCCAATTCAACGGCGCGAGTCTTGGGGTAAACGAATTCCTGTCCGAAGTTGTCGCCAGGGAAAAACCACGCCTTCAGGGCCTCTGGCGCATCACCGGCGGTCTCAGAGAACTTCACGACGGTATGACCGGTTGGCCGCAGTCGATAGTCGTTAATTGCCAATACAGTAGCGATAATTTTCGTTCCGTCGGCATTCCATACCTGTACAATGTGACGGTTGGAAAGCGAACTCGCCAGCTTGAATGTGTAGGTGCCGGCAGGCAGTACCTGGCCTGGAATTTCAATCGGCTGGTTAAACGTCATTACAGTCTTTTTGTTGTGGGTGTCAGCCGAGACCCGAGTGGCCACTGCGCCGCTCATCAACACCAGGGCAACGACCGCTATAATAGTCTTGAAAATCTTCATTCTCATTTCCTCCTGGAAATCAAAATATCTGCGGCCGTAAGGGCCACAAACCGTCAGCACCAGTATGTACAGGGCTGACCCAACGTCCCATACCGTGAAGGGTGTAGAATGCCCGATTGCGTTTCCTACGACATTATAGGTAGCTGTCCAGGCTTGCATGATTGGGGCGCAAGGAACCCTCGGCTCCTTCGCAACAGCAATTTTTTACTCCAGACACCGGTGCGCCATTTGGGAGGCAGGTGGGCAGGCTTCTGGAAGGAGTCAACCGGCACCCCGACTCATTTCCCCCACAATTTCTCAGACAGCTCGCCATTCCCTTGCTTGCTTCCCGAGGTTCCCTGCCGGTTGCGGACATAACCCTGCAGGGTCACTGCCGGAGCTCGCACGGTTTTGCAGGCTTTGGTAGTGCATGTAAAAATTTACTCTAGCGGAAAACTAGAGATTTAAATGCGGGCGGAACTATAAGCCGGATTCTCCGGCCCATATCTCGCAACTCCCTTCCCTCTCGTATCTTGCTATAAACGCGCGCTTTCTAAAAACCCTGGAAGTGTCAATAGTGGTAATTCTGCCAGCGACGGCAGGATTCGTGGCACAGTTTTGGCACACTTGCCGACCGAATGACCCTGGCAGTTCCTCGCGCGGGAGCTTCACTTGACGACAGCGAAGAAATGGCGTAACTTTGNNGAATCAGGCTCGTCGCCGGAGCCAGTACCGCAACCGCAGCAACAGGCGACTCCAGATTTATTTCCCAGCAAAGCTGTCTCTAGTCGAAATGTGAGGCTGCGCGCAAGAGTGCGCTGCGACTTCGCGCGTGGGCATTGCCACGTTCCCCGCGAGGTGGCCGCACAGCTTGTGCTGAAAAACGCTGCTGACTGGACAGGGAGCAAACAGATCA